>NZ_JBMOXA010000024.1:0-76818 GCF_049316285.1 Variovorax sp. HJSM1_2
TCTCAAAAAGAAAGCCGGATTCTCCCTCAGGATATCCGGCTATCTATTGTGGATTACCGCAACACCGTCGACCCGGCGGCGTGCGGTATCCATTTGACGCTTACTTACTTCAGCAAAGCCTTGAGCAGCTTGCCCATTTCAGATGGGTTACGCGTCACAGTGAAGCCGCATTCTTCCATCACAGCCAGCTTGGCATCTGCGGTGTCGGCGCCGCCAGAGATCAGCGCGCCAGCGTGGCCCATGCGCTTGCCGGGAGGTGCGGTCACGCCGGCGATGAAACCAACGATAGGCTTCTTCATGTTGGCCTTGCACCAGCGAGCCGCGTCAGCTTCGTCTGGACCACCGATTTCACCGATCATGATGACGGCGTCGGTGTCTGGATCGTCGTTGAAAGCCTGCATCACGTCGATGTGCTTCAAACCGTTGATCGGGTCGCCACCGATACCCACAGCCGAAGATTGGCCAATGCCCAGTTCGGACAGTTGTGCCACGGCTTCATAGGTCAGCGTGCCGGAGCGCGACACCACGCCGATACGGCCCTTCTTGTGGATGTGGCCGGGCATGATGCCGATCTTGATTTCGTCAGGCGTGATCAGGCCGGGGCAGTTGGGGCCCAGCAGCAAGGTCTTCTTGCCACCAGCGGCTTCCTTGGCCTTCATGCGGTTGCGCACTTCCAGCATGTCCTTGACTGGAATGCCTTCGGTGATACAGATGGCCAGGTCCAGGTCGGCTTCAACGGCTTCCCAGATCGCGGCGGCAGCGCCTGCTGGCGGCACGTAGATCACCGACACGGTGGCGCCGGTTTGACCAGCGGCTTCCTTGACGGAGGCGTAGATCGGGATGTTGAAGATCGACTCGCCGGCCTTCTTCGGGTTTACACCAGCGACGAAGGCGTTTTTGCCGTTTGCGTATTCCTGGCACTTTTCCGTGTGGAATTGACCGGTCTTGCCGGTAATGCCTTGGGTGATGACCTTGGTGTCTTTATTGATAAAGATCGACATGATGTTTCCTTAGCCTTTCACTGCGGCGACAACTTTTTGAGCCGCTTCAGCCATGCTGTCGGCGCTGATGATGGGCAGGCCGGATTCGGCCAGCATTTTCTTGCCCAGCTCTTCGTTCGTACCCTTCATGCGCACCACCAGTGGCACCGACAGGTTCACGGCCTTGCAAGCCGTGATCACGCCCGTGGCGATGGTGTCGCACTTCATGATGCCGCCGAAGATGTTGACCATGATGGCCTCGACCTTGTCGTTCTTCAGCATGATCTTGAAGGCTTCGGTCACCTTCTCGGGGGTGGCACCGCCGCCCACGTCGAGGAAGTTGGCCGGCTCTGCGCCGTACAGCTTGATGGTGTCCATGGTGGCCATGGCCAGACCGGCACCGTTCACCAGGCAGCCGATGTTGCCGTCCAGGCTGATGTAGGCCAGGTCGAACTTGGAGGCTTCCACTTCAGCCGCGTCTTCTTCGTCCAGATCGCGGTAAGCGACGATTTCTGGGTGACGGAACAGGGCGTTCGAGTCAAAGTTGAACTTCGCGTCCAGGGCCATCAGGTTGCCCTTGGAGTCGCAGTTCAGCGGGTTGATTTCCACCAGCGACGCGTCGGTGTCCATGTAGCACTTGTAGATCTTGGCGAAGATGTCTACGGCCTGGTCAACGGAGGAACCGGTCAAACCGATGGCTGCAGCCACTTTCTTGCTCTGCTCGGGGGTAATGCCGGTCAGCGGGTCGATCATCTCGGTGACGATCTTCTCGGGCGTGGAATGCGCCACTTCCTCGATGTCCATGCCGCCTTCGCTGGAAGCGATCAGGGCCACCTTCTGCGTCGCGCGGTCGGTCACCAGCGATACATACAACTCGTTCTTGATGTCGGCGCCGTCTTCGATGTACAGGCGACGCACCTTCTGGCCTTCGGGGCCGGTCTGGTGGGTCTTGAGCTGCATGCCCAGGATCTCGCCAGAGATGCGCTTGACGTCTTCAATCGTCTTGGCAACCTTCACGCCGCCGCCCTTGCCACGGCCACCGGCGTGGATTTGTGCCTTCACCACCCAAACTGGGCCGCCGAGTTTTTGCGCCGCTTCAACAGCCTCTTGAACGGTGAATGCAGGAATGCCACGTGGCACCGGCACACCAAAATTGCGCAAGATTTCCTTGCCTTGGTATTCGTGAATCTTCATGAGGACTCTCTCAGGAATGGATGGGGTTTGCCCGGCTGGAAAAGCTCAACTTTTCAGGGCAGGCGCTCGTAAAAAACCCTTGAATGTATCATGCTGCAACGCACCAAACCAGGGTGTCGTTATTCTCTACCCTTCAGCGACCTTGTAGGACATTCCCATGCAGAAAGTTTTTATTGATGGCGAAGCGGGCACCACGGGCCTGCAAATTCGCGAGCGCCTGCAGTTGTTGCCTCAGATCGAAGTGGTCAGCATTGCCCCCGAATTGCGCAAAGATCCGGCCGCCAAAAGCGCGCTGATGGCCCAGGTGGATCTGGTGATCCTTTGCCTGCATGACGATGCCGCGCGTGAATCGGTCGCCATGATCGATGCGCTGCCCGGCAAAAAACCCAAAATCATCGACGCCTCCACTGCCCACCGCACCGCGCCGGGCTGGGTGTTCGGCTTCCCCGAATTGGCCGCTGGCCAGCGTGAAGCCGTGCAGAACGCGCAACGCGTGGGCAATCCCGGCTGCTACGCCACCGGCGCCATCGCGCTGATTCGCCCCCTGGTTGATGCCGGCCTGATCGCCGCCGACACCCCGCTGTGCCTGCCTTCGGTGAGCGGCTACTCGGGCGGCGGCCGCAGCATGATAGAGGCCTACCACGCCGGCACGGCGCCGCTGTTCGAGATCTACGGCCTGGGCCTGGCGCACAAACATCTGCCGGAAATCATGGCCTACACCGGCCTGCAACGTCGGCCGATCTTCGTGCCGTCAGTGGGCAACTTTGAGCAAGGCATGTTGGTACAACTGCCTTTGCACCTCGATCTGCTGCCCGGCGCACCCAAGGCCGCCGATTTGCATGCTGCGCTGCTACGCCACTACGCGGGCAGCGAATGGGTGACGGTGGCAGAGCCCGCCAGCGACGGCAAGCTCGACGCCCTGGCACTGAACAACACCAACAAGATGGAGTTGCGCGTTTTTGCCAACGAAACCTACCGCCACGCGGTGTTGATCGCACGCCTGGACAACCTCGGCAAGGGTGCCAGTGGCGCGGCCGTGCAGAACCTGAAGCTGATGCTGGGCATCAGCTAAACGCCACAAGGGCCCCAAGCCAGGGGCCCGGACGATCTGCCTACAGATCGTCTTCCAAACCCTCAGGCCCGTCGCGCACCACGCGGCGGATCACCTCGGGGGCAAAACCCCTGGTGAGCAAAAACCGCATCTGGCGCACCTTCTCGCGTGCGGCGACTTGCCGGGCGATTTGCGGATCGACCGGCGCTTCGTCAACAGCGCTTTCGTCTGCGGCCACCAAGCGGTGGCCGTATTTCTTGCGCCACACCTCCAGCGCCCGCTCGTATTCGGTGTCGCGCAGCGATTGCACCGCTTCGCTGACCAATGCCTGGCCCAAACCCTTGCGCTGCATCTCTTGCGCCACACGCGCGGCGCCCATACGGGCGCTGCGGCGGTGCACCACCGAGGCGGCCGCCCGCTGGTCGCTGATGAAACCCTTGGCCTGCAACTCGTCCAGCGCCCTGGCCAGCTCGCCCGGCTGGGCTTCATGCGGGGCGAGTTTGCGCTCCAGCTCGTAGCGCGAATATTCGCGGCCACTGAGCAAGCGCAGGGCGCGGCCTTTCAGGCTGATGGGAGGCACTGCCCGGCGCGCCGACTGTTCGTTCATTTGCTTCAACTTCTATAGCTACCCGCGCCTATTGGATAAGCGCAGGAATCCTATTTACTCCTCAAGCTTGGCTTCGGCCTTGGACTTCTTGGCGGGCTTGGTTTCTTCCGCTTCTTCCACTGGCAACAGTGGAATGCCCAGCGACTCGCGCACCTTGTTTTCAATCTCGATCGACAGCGTCGGGTTCTCACGCAAGAACTCGCGCGCGTTGTCGCGGCCTTGGCCGATTTTTTCGCCGTTGTAGGCGTACCAGGCGCCAGCCTTGTCGATGATCTTGGCTTCCACACCCATGTCGATGATTTCGCCGTGGCGGCTGATGCCTTCACCAAACAAGATGTCGAACTCGGCCGTCTTGAACGGTGGCGACACCTTGTTCTTCACCACCTTGACCTTGGTTTCGTTGCCGATGGCGTCGTCACCCTTCTTGATGGTGCCGGTACGACGGATGTCCAGGCGCACCGAGGCGTAGAACTTCAGCGCGTTACCGCCGGTGGTCGTTTCGGGCGAGCCGAACATCACGCCGATCTTCATGCGGATCTGGTTGATGAAGATGACCATGCAGTTGGCCTTCTTGATGGTGGCGGTGAGCTTGCGCAGCGCCTGGCTCATCAAACGCGCTTGCAGGCCGGGCAGGCTGTCGCCCATTTCACCTTCGAGTTCAGCCTTGGGCGTCAGCGCGGCCACGGAGTCGACCACGATCAAATCAACCGCACCCGAACGCACCAGCGAGTCGACGATTTCCAGCGCCTGTTCACCGGTGTCGGGCTGGCTGATCAGCAGGTCTTGCAGGTTCACGTTGAGGTTTTGCGCGTATTGGGTGTCGAGGGCGTGCTCGGCATCCACAAAGGCGCAGGTGCCGCCGAGTTTTTGCATTTCAGCAATGACCTGCAAGGTCAGCGTGGTTTTACCGCTGGACTCTGGGCCGTAGATTTCGATCACGCGGCCACGGGGCAGGCCGCCTACGCCCAGCGCGATGTCCAGGCCCAGCGAGCCGGTGGACACCACCTGGATGTCTTCGATCACCTCGCCTTCACCCAAACGCATGATGGTGCCTTTGCCGAACTGCTTTTCGATTTGGGCGAGTGCGGCTTGCAGGGCCTTGGCTTTTTCAGCGCTGGCGGCGGTTTGGGCTTTGACGGGTGCGTCCATGAGAGTTTCCTTTTAAATCAATGAGTTGGCGCATCTTTTTTACTGGAATTGATCACAGGCTGGATGCTTGAACAGTATTCTATGGCACGAGTCTTAATTCATTTCTACTTTTTATAGTCAGTTTGCCTTATCATTTTTCAAATGACAGATTCAGCTGATTTAGCGCACGAAAACCTTCAGGCCATGCTGGAAGAAACCGGCTGGCGCGAGACCCATCTGGGCCGCCTGATGGGCGACGCGTTGCGCCGTTTTGACGCGCGTGTGCTGAGCCTGATGGCGCATAACGTCGAAGTGCCGCTGGCGTTGAGCAACCTGGCCGCCAAGGCGCAGGTGAGCGCCGCACACGTGCACATCACGCGCCACCTGCCGCCCCAGGGCGCGCGCCTCACCGAACTGGCCGAACGCGCCGGCATGAGCAAACAGGCCATGGGCGATCTGGTCGACCAATGCGCCGCCTGGGGCCTGGTGACGCGTCAACCCGACCCGCTGGACGCGCGCGCGCGGCGCGTGTTGTTCACCGCCACCGGGCTGGCGTGGCTGCAGGCGTTCAAAGACGCAGTGGCCCAGGCCGAAGATGAATTCCGCACGGCGGTGGGGGCCGAGGTCGCCGCCGTGGTGGCGCTGGGCCTGGAGGCTTATGCGGCGTGACGCCCGCGCGTCAGCCAGCGCAGCGTTGTCAACTTCATCGAAGGTAGGCAACCTAGAATTTTCAGCGCACACTTACCAGTTGATGTTTGCCGAACACATTAAGAAGAACTCCAGGAGACAAGCTCATGCGCATCCTCATCGCTGAAGACGACCAGGTGCTGGCCGATGGACTGCTGCGCGGGCTGCGCGCTTCTGGTGCCGCCGTGGACCACGTCGCATCCGGCACCGAAGCCGACGCCGCCCTCATGGCCAACAGCGAGTTCGATTTGCTGATCCTGGACCTGGGCCTGCCCAAGATGCACGGGCTGGAAGTGCTGCGCAAATTGCGCGGGCGCAATGCCTCGTTGCCGGTGCTGATCTTGACCGCTGCCGACAGTGTGGAAGAGCGCGTGAAGGGCCTGGACTACGGTGCCGACGACTACATGGCCAAACCCTTCTCGCTGCAGGAACTGGAAGCGCGTGTACGCGCCCTCACGCGCCGCGGCATGGGCGGCACCACCAGCACCATCAAACACGGTCCGCTGCAATACGACCAGGCCGGCCGCGTGGCCACCATAGACGGCAAGATGGTCGAGCTCTCGGCACGCGAACTCGGCCTGCTCGAAGTGCTGCTGCAACGCGCTGGCCGCCTGGTGAGCAAGGACCAGTTGGTGGAACGGCTGTGTGAATGGGGCGAAGAAGTGAGCAACAACGCCATCGAGGTCTACATCCACCGCCTGCGCAAGAAGATTGAGAAGGGGCCGATCCGCATCGCCACGGTGCGTGGCCTGGGCTATTGCCTAGAGAAGATTCAAACCTAAAAACGTAGCGCCTTACGCATCACCCATAAGCGTTAGAGGTCTTTTTCACCTAAATTTTTAGCCATCTCCATTGAAGATCTTCCAGCGTGAGCAGCGCTCTCTTTTTGGCGAGATCCTCGACTGGATGCTCACCCCGCTGCTGCTGCTCTGGCCGGTGAGCCTGGGGCTGACTTGGCTGGTGGCGCAAAGCATTGCCGGCAAGCCGTTCGACCGCGCGCTCGAATACAACGTGCAGGCGCTGTCGCAACTCATCGTCGTGCCGATGAACAACCGCGCACAGTTCAACCTGCCGCAACCGGCGCGCGAAATCTTGCGCGCCGACGACTCCGACCAGGTCTACTACCAGGTGCTGGGCGGGCGCGGCGAGTTCTTGAGCGGCGAGCGCGACTTCCCGCTGCCCGCAGAAGAAGAAAAAACCATAGACGGCGTGGTGCAGCTGCGCGACGACGAATTCCACGGCATGGGTGTGCGCGTGGCCTATATGTGGGTGCGGCTGGATGTGGGCGGCACGCAGACCGCGCTGGTGCAAGTGGCCGAAACACGTGAAAAGCGCTCGGTGCTGGCGGCCGAAATCATCAAGGGCGTGATGCTGCCGCAGTTTGTCATCCTGCCGCTGGCGGTGTTGCTGGTGTGGCTGGCACTGGCGCGCGGCATCAAGCCGCTGAACCTGCTGGAAGAGCGCATACGCGCGCGCAGCCCCGACGACATGAGCCCGCTGGACGAAAAGGCCGTGCCCATCGAAGTGGCGCCGCTGGTGTCATCGGTGAACGACCTGCTGGAGCGCCTGGCCGACTCCATCGCCACGCAAAAACGCTTTCTGGCCGACGCCGCGCACCAGCTCAAGACCCCATTGGCGGGCTTGCGCATGCAGGCCGAACTGGCGCAGCGCGAAGGCACCAGCACCGACGACCTGAAGCGCTCGCTGCAGCAAATCGGCCGCGCCAGCATCCACGCCACCCACACCGTGAACCAGTTGCTGGCCCTGGCGCGCGCCGAAAACAGCGGCGTGAGCATGAGCACACAAACCTGCGATCTGGCGCGCCTGACCATGGAGGTGGTGCGCGACTCGGTGCCACGTGCGCTGGATAAACGGGTGGACCTGGGCTACGACGGCGCCGAACCCGGCAGCCCGGATGTGCTGCTCGACGGCAACCCCACGCTGCTGCAGGAGCTGGTGCGCAACCTGGTGGACAACGCCCTGAACTACACCCCCACCAGTGCCGAGCGGCCGGGTGTGGTCACGGTACGGGTGCTGACCGCGGCGATTGGCAAAGTGCTGTTGCTGCAGGTAGAAGACAACGGCCCCGGCATTCCCGAAGCCGAGCGCGAGCTGGTGTTCCAGCCGTTCTACCGCACGCTGGGTTCCGAGGCCGATGGCTCCGGCCTGGGCCTGCCCATCGTGCTGGAGATCGCCAACCAGCACGGCGCCCACATCACGCTCGAAGAGGCGCAACCCGGCGCCAAGCTGCCGGGGCTGCGCGTCAACGTGCACTTCACGGCGGTCAGCGGCAGCTAGGTTCGGCTTTCAAAAACCATAGCTGCTCGCGCTTGCCCAGACTTCGTTAGCGGCAGATTTCCCTCAAGCCGTATGGGGCCGAGGCACGCCGCTTGCTTGAAGCCTCACACTCCACTCTTAAATCCAATCCGCACATGCAACGCCGCTCGCTTCTCGCCTCCCTGGCAGCCGCCACACTCTCCAGCACACTGGCGCCCCCCGCCTTCGCCCAGGAAAAACGCGCGCTGCGCCTGGTGGTGCCGTTTCCGCCCGGAGGCGCCACCGACATCACCGCGCGCGCCTTGCAGGAGCCGCTGCAGCGCATCCTCGGCCAACCGGTGGTGATAGACAACCGCGCCGGCGCGGGTGGCTCCATCGGCATGGCCGAGGTGGCGCGTGCCGCCGGCGACGGCCTCACGCTGGGCGTGGCCACACTCTCCACCCACGGTGTGAACCCGGCGGTGTTCAGCAAGCTGCCCTACCAGCCGGTGGCCGACTTTGCGGGCGTGACCGAAATCGTCAAGGCGCCGGGCGTCATCGTGGTCAATCCCAAAGAGCTGCCGGTGGAGAACTTCGCCGCGCTGGTGAAGTACCTCAAGGCCAACCCCGGCAAGGTGTCATACGCCACGCCGGGCACCGGCACCATAGGCCATATGTGGGGGGAACTGTTCAAAAGCAGCACCGGCACGTCGATGGTGCACATCCCCTACCGCGGCGCGGGCCCGGCGTTGAACGACGTGTTGGGCGGCCAGGTGTCGGTGTACTTCGACCAGGTGGCTTCTTCGCTGCCCTATGTCAAAACCGGCAAGCTCAAAGCGCTGGCGGTTTCCTGGCCCGAGCGGCTGGACGTATTGCCGGACGTGCCAACTTATGCTGAACTCGGCTATGCCAACAACAATGAGCCGTCGTGGTTTGGCCTGGTGGCACCGGCCGCCACGCCCGCGACCAGCGTGCTGCGCATACAGCAGGCGGTGGCCCAGGCGATCAAGGAACCAGCGGTACGGGAACGTTTGGCCGGCCAGGGGCTCTACCCTTCAGGCAGCACGCCCGCTGAGTTCTCGCAGCAGATCGTGAAAGAGATCGAGAAGATGAAAAAAGTGGCGGCTTACGCCAAGATCCAGCTTGAATGACCGCCGCTGGTTGCCGTTTTCATCTTCTCGATGACCAGCTTTGAGGTTTGACGCGCTGACCACCAGCGCCAGGCCCGGCCCGTCCGCAAGACGCGCCGGGCTTTTTTTAGGCCGTTCGGAATCCGCTCAGGGCGGCGCCGGCAATACGACCAGCACGACCAGTACGACAACTCGCAGCAGCGACGCCAGAAGTGGTTTGGGGGGGCGCGCTCAGTTGCAGCTGCGCAGCGGTTTGCTGGCCAGCACACTCACCAACTGTGTCTCCACCTGGCTGCGCAGTGCGGCTGTGGCGGCGGGCAGGTGCAGCGTCCAGGCGGGGGTGTCGCCGCGCTCCTGCACCACACGTGCGGTGCGCACGCCTTGGCTGCCGAGTGCCGTCAACGCGCGGTGCGCGGCTTCTTCGGTGGAGTAACGGCCAAGCGACAGGCCGGGTTCCAGCGACGGGTTGTTGGGGCGGTCAAAGTCGACCTTGCGCGCACGCAATTCGGCGCGTTTTTTGTCTAGCGCGTCGTTATCGGCAAACTTGCCCATGTAGACCATCCAGCGGCCACTGACGGGCGTGGCGTCCAGCGTCCAGCTACCGGCGGGCAGGCTGGCAGCGGCGCGGCGCAGGGCGTCGGTTTGGGCTTCGTCAAAGGCGCCGGCCTGCAGGCACACCGTAGGCTCCGGCGTGGCACTGGCCGCGCTGGTGGAGGCGGCCTGCACGGGCGCTGCAGACGCCAACGGCGCGCTAGGCGCGCTGGCAGCGGCCGCAGCCGATGCGTCGGGCGCGCCAGGCTTGGGCGCCTCGCTGGGGGTGAGCACCTGCAGCTTCTCCGGCGCCACCTGTTGCTCCAGCCGCTGCGGCTCGGTTTGTGCCACCGGCCCCATGCCCAGGGCCAGCAGGTAGTTGTGCGACCAGGCGTAGTAACCGGCGTTCGCCAGCAGCAGCACCAGCACCGTCAAGCGCAACATGTTCAGCCTTCCGTGGGCGGTGCAGCGCGTGTAGGCCGCACGCTCACCTCGTTGCTGTGTATGGCTTGCAAGCCCGTGGCGCTGCGCACCAGCAGCACACCGTCGTCGCCCACACCTTCGGCCGTGCCGGCGGTGCCATCGCTCAGCAACACCTCGCGGCCCAACAAGATATCGCGGCGCGCAAAGCGGCTGCGCAGCGGGGCGAAGCCGTGCTGCTCGAACGCCAGCAGGGTGCTCACCAGCGGCGCGGCAATACGCGCCAGTGCGGCGGGCGCATCCAGGCCGGGCACCAGGTCTTGTAAACCCACGGGCGGGGTGGACAAACCGTCGCTCTGCGGCGCCTGGATGTTGATGCCCACGCCCACCACGACAAAACGCGCAGAACCCGGCTGCGGCAAGTTGGCGGTTTCCACCAGAATGCCACCGAGCTTGTGGTCACCATCGGTCCACAGGTCGTTGGGCCACTTCAGGCCCACACGCTTGGGCTGGGGCGCATCAGGCGCAGGGATTTGCGCCTGCAGGCTTTCGGCCACGGCCACACCGACGGCCAGCGACAGGCCCGACCAGTCTTTGGGCGCCAGCGGCAAACCGAGCGAGAACATCAGCGAGGCGCCCACACTGTTGCGCCAGGGCCGGTCCATGCGGCCACGACCGGCGGTTTGGTTTTCGGCCACCAGCAACACCGGCTCACCCTGGCCCGCGCGCGCGCGGCGCATGAGTTCGGAGTTGGTCGAGTCTATGCTGGGCACCACCTCCACCGTGAACGTGGGTAGTTGCGGGTAGACCGCTTCCCAGATCGCCTCGGCCGGCCAGCGCATCACGGGCGGCGGCTCCCGCTTTTAGCGGTTTTGGCGGCTTTTTCAGCCTTCACGGCCTTGGCGGGTTGGGCCGGCTCGGCCACCGGCTTGCGCCAGCCGCGTTTGGGCGCCAGCAGCGTGCCGCGGCAGTTTGCACTGCCACACCAGCAGGGGTACTCGGCCTTGAGCTTGGGTGTGTAGCGCTCGTCGATGATCAGGCCGTAGTCGTAAAACAGCTCACTGCCGGCGGCAATCGGCACCAGCGCCTTGATGAAGATGCGGCCGTCGACTTCGTCGGCCATGCAATTCGGGTCGCAGGCGTGGTTGATCCAGCGCGAGGAATTGCCGCCAAACTTGGCATCGATCACCCGGTCGGCATCGATGTGGAAGTAGAAGGTGTGGTTGGGATCTTTGGGGTCGTGGGGGTGGCGATCCTGTGCTTCTTGCCAGGATACGATTTCGCCCACGTATTCGATGATGGTCTCGCCTGCAGCAATGTCCTGCACGGCAAAGACGCCCTTGCCATGCACCCCGGAGCGGCGGGTCTGCACGCGGCGGCCACTGGGAACGGCAGCCTTCACGGCCGTAGCCTTTGAAGCCTTGGAGACCTTAGGTTTGGCAGCTTTTTGGGTGGATTCTGGAGGCACGGGCAAAACTCTGTTAACTTAAAAGGGCACGGGTGCGCGCATATGCGTGCGCGCGCAAGAGCCCATTGTAGGAGCCTGCCTTCTGTTTCGTGGACACTGCCCCCAGATATTGGGGCGTTCATCCCCCAGACCGGGCCGCTCCGCAGCCGAATTCGAGAACGAACAAAAGTTATGACTAAGACCTTGGTGATCGCTGAGAAGCCTTCGGTAGCGCAGGACATCGTCCGGGCGCTCACACCGACAGCCGGCAAATTTGAGAAACACGAGGACCACTTCGAGAACGAGAGCTACGTCGTCACCAGCGCCGTGGGCCACCTGGTGGAAATCCAGGCGCCCGAGCAGTTCGACGTGAAGCGCGGCAAGTGGAGCTTTGCCAACCTGCCGGTGATTCCGCCGTTCTTCGACCTGAAGCCGGTGGACAAGACCAAGTCACGGCTGAACGCCGTGGTCAAGCAGGCCAAGCGCAAAGACGTGTCGCAACTCATCAACGCCTGTGACGCGGGCCGCGAAGGTGAGTTGATCTTCCGCCTGATCGAGCAATACGCCGGTGGCGCCAAACCGCTGGGCAAGCCGGTGCGCCGCCTGTGGCTGCAGTCGATGACGCCGCAGGCGATCCGTGACGGCTTCAGTGCCTTGCGCTCCGAGCAGCAGATGAAGGGCCTGGCCGATGCCGCGCGTTCACGCTCCGAGGCCGACTGGCTGGTGGGCATCAACGGCACACGCGCCATGACCGCCTTCAACTCGCGCGACGGCGGCTTCTTCCTGACCACCGTGGGCCGGGTGCAAACGCCTACGCTGTCGGTGGTGGTGGAGCGCGAAGAACAAATTCGCAAGTTCGTCAGCCGCAACTACTGGGAAATCCACGCCGGCTTTGAAGCCCAGGCTGGCACCTACCCCGGCAAATGGTTCGACCCTGCCTGGAAAAAGGGCAGCGCCCCGTTGCTGCCCAATGGCGAACCCGACCCCGAGCAACGCGCCGACCGCGTGTGGTCTGAAGCCGAAGCGCTGGCCATTGCCAATGCATCGCGCGGCAAGCCCGCCAGCGTCACCGAGGAAAGCAAGCCCAGCACACAAGCCAGCGGCATGTTGTTTGACCTGACCTCGCTGCAACGCGAGGCCAACGGCCGCTTTGGCTTCAGCGCCAAAACCACGCTGGCGCTGGCGCAAAGCCTGTACGAGCGGCACAAGGCGCTGACTTACCCGCGTACCGATTCGCGCGCCCTGCCCGAAGACTACCTGCCGGTGGTGAAAGACACCATGAACATGCTGGCCAACAGCGGCATGAAGCACCTAGCACCGTTTGCCAAGCAGGCGGTGGACGGCAACTACGTCAAGCCCAACAAGCGCATCTTCGACAACGCCAAGGTGTCGGATCACTTTGCCATCATCCCCACGCTGCAGGCGCCTAGCGGTTTGTCTGAAGCCGAGCAAAAGCTCTACGACTTTGTGGTGCGGCGCTTCTTGGCGGTGTTTTTCCCCAGCGCCGAATACCAGGTCACCACACGCATCAGCACCGTGACCGAGGCAGGCAAGAACTACGCCTTCCGCTCCGATGGCAAGGTGCTGGTCAAACCCGGCTGGATGGCCATCTACGGCAAGGAAGCCACGACCGACGAAGACGAAAAAGACGGCAAGAACCTGGTGCCCGTGCAAGCTGGCGAGAAGGTGCGCACCGACACGGCTGACGCCAAGGGCCTGAAGACCCGCCCACCGGCACGCTACTCCGAAGCCACGCTGCTCGGCGCCATGGAAGGCGCTGGCAAGGCCATAGACGACGAAGAACTGCGCGCCGCCATGCAAGAGAAGGGCTTGGGCACACCAGCCACGCGCGCAGCCATCATCGAAGGTTTGATCGCCGAAAAATACATGCTGCGCGAAGGTCGCGAGCTGGTGCCCACCGCCAAGGCCTTCCAGTTGATGACGCTGCTGCGCGGCCTGGGCGTGGAAGAACTCTCCAAGGCCGAACTCACCGGTGAATGGGAGTTCAAGCTGTCGCAGATGGAGCAGGGCAAGATCAGCCGCGAGACCTTCATGGCGGAGATCGCCGCCATGACCGAACACTTGGTGAAGAAGGCCAAGGAATACGACCGCGACACCATTCCCGGCGACTACGCCACTTTGGCCGCACCATGCCCCAACTGCGGCGGCGTGGTGAAGGAAAACTACCGTCGCTACACCTGCACGGGTGCGGCGGGTGCTGCCGAAGGCTGCGGCTTTTCGTTCGGCAAATCGCCAGCGGGCCGCACCTTCGAGCCGGCCGAGGCCGAGCAATTCTTGCGCGACAAAAAGATAGGCCCGCTGGACGGTTTCCGCTCCAAGGCGGGCTGGCCTTTCACCGCCGAAATGGCGTTGAAGTTCGACGAGGAAACCAAGAACTACAAGCTGGAATTTGACTTTGGCGACGACCGCGCGGGCGAAGAAACCGGCGAGTTGGTGGACTTCAGCCAAAGTGTGTCGCTGGGCCATTGCCCCAAGTGCGGCGCGCCGGTGCACGAGCACGGCAGCAACTACGTCTGCGAAAAGTCGGTGCCAACCACGGCCCAGCCTACACCCACCTGCGACTTCAAGAGCGGCAAGGTGATCTTGCAGCAACCCGTGGAACGCGCACAGATGGAAAAACTATTGAGCACCGGCAAGACCGACCTGCTCGACAAGTTTGTCTCCATGCGTACCCGCCGCGCGTTCAAGGCCTTCCTGGCCTGGGATGCCGAAGCCGGCAAGGTGAACTTCGAGTTCGCGCCAAGCAAGTTCCCGCCGCGCAAGCCAGCGGCCAGCAAGACCGGCAACGCCACCGCCGCACTGGCCAAGAGCGCCGCCAAAACGCCAGCGAAAAAGGCCGCCGGCAAAACCGCCGCCAAGACTGCGGTGAAGAAGGCCGCCGCCCCCAAAGCGCCGCGTAAAACCGGCGCTGGCCTGACGCCCAGCGCCGAGTTGGCGGCCGTGATTGGCAACGACCCGGTCGCCCGCACCGAGGTCATCAAGAAGATGTGGGACTACGTCAAGGCTAACGGCTTGCAGGATAGCAAGGACAAACGCGCCATCAACGCCGACGCCAAGCTGCGCCCGGTGTTCGGCAAAGACCAGATCACCATGTTCGAGCTGGCCGGCATTGTCGGTAAACACCTGACCGCGTCCACCAGCGAGGCCTGATGCCAGAACAAGACTTACCCTCGCGTGCCCTGCCGCTCAGCGGCGCCAGCAACTTCCGCGACCTGGGCGGCTACCAGGGCATGGATGGCCGCACGGTGCGCTGGCGGCGTGTGTTCCGCTCCGACCACCTGGCCGGCCTGACCGCACAAGACCAGGCCACGCTGGCCGATTTGGGTGTGCGCCACGCCGTGGACTTTCGCGGCGAACACGAGCGCAGCAAACAGGCCTACGCGTTGCCCGAGGTGCACCACGTGCCGCTGACCATAGAGCCGCGGGTGATCCGCCGCGTACAGGCCCTGCTGGACGCGGGCACGCCGCCCAGCGCGGCCGAGACCGTGGCCTTGATGCAGGACACCTACCGCGGCTTTGTGCTGGACAACGCCGAGCGCTTCACGGCCTTCTTCCAATTGCTGCTGGCACACGACACACCGCTGGTGTTCCACTGCACCGCCGGCAAGGACCGCACCGGCTTTGCCGCCGCGCTGTTCCTGCTGGCGCTGGGTGTGCCGCGTGAGGTGGTGATGCAGGACTACCTGCTCACCAACACACTTTACCGCCGCCCTGCGGGCCTGGAAAGCCTGGCCCCGCCCCATGTGCTCGACGCGCTGTGGCGCGTGGAGGAAAGCTACCTCGACGCCGGCCTGGCCGAGGTCGACGCCTCGTTTGGCAGCCTGCCGCGTTACCTGCAAGAGGTGCTGGGAGTGGACGCGGCCGCGCTGCAAAAACTGCAAACGCGCTACTTGCAGGGTTGATAAAGATCGGCTGCCGCTGCTGGCGCGACAAGCGCATTTTCTTTTTGCGCAGGCCTCAGCTGCCGTCAGGATGTGCTCCCGCTCACAAGTTCCCAAAAACCGACCCCATCCACATCTCGTTGAGATCGGGAAAACGCCATTCCGCCGGGTCTTCGCGGCGCACGATCTTGTCGCGGCAGTTTGGCGCCGAGAGGTCTATGAGCTTGGGCATGATGCGGTTTTCCGTCACGGTGGAGTAGAACGCCCGCACACGCGGCGTCATCAAGGATTTGGTGCTTTGTTCGATGACGATGGCCAGCAGGCCTGATGCGAGGCGGACCAGCGAGCCGGTGGGAAAGATGCCCACACTTTTCACGAACGCGTGGAACACCTTCTGGTCGAAGTGGCCTGGCGCCCATTCGGCCATCTTGCGCAGCGATTCGGCGGGATCCCAACCGGCTTTGTAAGGACGATTCGAGGTGATGGCGTCGTAGACGTCGCACACCGCGCCCATCTTGGCGTAAAGGCTGATCTCCTGGTCGCGCAGGCCCTTGGGGTAGCCCGAACCGTCGACCTTCTCGTGGTGGTGCAGGCATACGTCCAGCGCCACGGGGTCCACGCCGGGCGCATTGCACAACATTTCATAGCCGCGCAAGGGATGGTCCTGGATGGTTTGGTATTCGGCGTCGGTAAGCTTGCCGGGCTTGTTCAGCACGGCCATGGGCATCTGCACCTTGCCCAGGTCGTGCAGCAAGCCGGCGACACCGGCCGAATGCACCTCGGCGTTGTTGAGGCCGAGTTGCCGCGCCAGCACCACCATCAGCGCACACACGGCAACCGAGTGCATATAGGTGTAGTCGTCTGCGGTCTTCAAGCGCGCCAGGCTGATCATGGCGGCGGCATTACGCGTCACCGAATCGGAGATTTCGGCCACCAGTGTTTTCACGCCCACGGTGTCGATGGCACGGCCCATACGTGCCTCCTGGAACATCGAGGACACGGCCTTTTTCGACAGGGCGCAGATTTTAGCGGCTTTGTGAATCTCGCGCGCCAGCGCTACCGGTTCGTTGCGGCGCTGGTCCAGGTCGGCCAGTTGCCCCAACTCGCTGTCGACCTGTTCCTCGACCTCGGCCTTGCTCAGCGAGACCGTGCCCGCAGGCACGTCTACACCCTTGGCGACATCGATCCAGACCTCGCGCACGCTGGTGCTCAGGATGTTGTCCAGCTCCTGGGGCTTTTGCAATACAAAGCCCGAGCGCCAGAACGGATGCTCCACCCAGGCACCACAAAACTCTTCTATATACATGCCCAATCTGAGCTGTTGAACGCTGATTCGCTTGAGCATGTCGTGAGTTTCAATCGATTTCTGGGGTGGCCATAGAGCCCAAACCCCGAGCCTATGTGGTGCGGCCCGGACGGGAACGGTGGGGCCAGCACGGTGCCCAAGCGGGGCTCACCTCGTCGTGCACAGCTGCGGCCCTTTGCTTGCGCAGGCCGCCAGTGTCGCCATGGCTGAGCGAAAAATCGTGTCGGGATTGTGTCTGGGCTTTGGGACCAACCCCAGCCAACGGAGGACGCGGCGCACGCCCAGATCCAGATGCATTTTCTGCCGTTGGCGCAGCAGAAGCATGCGGTGGAAGCTACAAAATCAATAGTGTTTTGGGTCAAGCCATGGCGGGATCGCAACGCCCCAGCGGGTCCAGTATGACTTGCAGGTGCGCTTCGGCCAGATGCGGGCCAAGGCGCTCGCCAAGATCGCGCACAGCGGTGAATTGGCCATCCAGAAAAATAAAGGTCAGCCCTTCGGCAATGTTTTGCAGCGCAGCCTCTACCGTGGCCAGGCCGTGGCCGTTGGTGTGGTTGCCATCGAGTTCATAGGCGAAGCCATCACCTTGTTCGCGCAGCCAACCGAGATCTATGACCTTGTGGCGCACGTTGCTGGCGTAGACGCGGCCTTGGATGGTGAAGAGGGTAAAGGTTTGCGGGGGTTGCGCTTGGGCAGCGGCAGCACGGGCCATGGAGGGTCTCCTACGGTGAACGGCGGAACCCCCATCCTAGGCCGCACCGTTCACCAGCCCTGTAGGAAAAGGCCGCTGATGTGGCGCCGTGGGAGTTTGCGGCTAACGCAACAACGCCTGCCGCAGCAGGCGCGCCGCGCGGTCGCGGATGCGGCCGGGCAGATGCTGCGCGGGTTGCGGACGGCTACGCGCGGCGCGCGCGGCCCCCAGAAAGTCGTACAGGATGGCGGTGTCGTCCAGCGTGTTTTTCTGGTCGCGTTTGTGGAACTCGGGATGCCATTGGGTGGCGGCGATGTAGCCGCGGTTGAGGCCATCGCGCCGGCGTATGGCTTCGGGCACACGGTCCGGCAGGCTCCAGGCCTCAACCTGAAAGTCGGGCGCCAGGTCCTTGATGCCTTGGTGGTGAATGCTGTTGACCCGCGCGCGTCTCACCCCGGGGTAGAGTGCCGCCAGGCGGGTGCTTTGCACGATTTCGATTTCGTGGAAATTCTGGTCGTAGGTCACCGGGTCACGGTGGCGCAGCGAACCCTCCAACTGGGTTTCTATGTCTTGGTACAGCGTGCCGCCAAAGGCCACATTGATGAGCTGCAGGCCGCGGCAGATGCCGAAGATGGGTTTGCCGGCCTGGGCAAAGGCTTCGACCACGGCGAGGTCGTAGAGGTCGCGCACCCGATCGCCTATCCAGGCGTCCTGCAGCGGCTCTTCACCGTAGGAACCAGGCCAGACATCGGCGCCGCCGTGCATCACCACACCATCCAGCCATTCGGCGTAATGCGCCAGCGTGGCGTCGCCACGTGCGGTTTCGCCGGTAGGGCAAGGCACCATCACCACCATCGCGCCGTAGGACATGATCCAGTGCGCAATGGACTGCTCGACATACTGCAAGGTCTTGCCGGTGAACAACGAACGCGTAGGGTCGGCGTGGGAAAAACAGGCGGACAAACCAATTTTCAGTCGTTGAGCACTCATCTCGGATTTCCAATCTGGCTATCAGACAATTGCACAGGCAGTGACGTGCAGTTTAGGGTGAGGTCCCCAACTCGGCAATTGGTTCAGTGCGCGTTGTAACGCTGCGTCAACGCCTGCAACGCCAGCAAAAGTTCATCGACCACGGGGGCCCAATCACCCTCTCGTGTTTGCCGAAACAGCCGCATCACACCCGGGTACCAGGGCGAGTCGGTGCGCTGGTCCAGCCAACGCCAGTCGGTCTGGTAATGCGGCAGCAGCAGCCAGCATGGCTTGCCCAAAGCGCCGGCGAGATGGGCCATGGCGGTGTCCACAGAAATCACCAGATCGAGTTGCGCCACCAGCGCGGCAGCATCGGCAAAGTCGCGCATCTGCGGCCCGAGATTGACCACCGGCAGCCCGGCCGGTGGCTTGGCGGCCTCGTCTTCACCCGCCGCTTTTTGCAGGCTGATGAAGTGCACGCCGGAGACTTCGCCCAGCGGCGCAAGGCACAACAACGAGGGCAGGGAGCGGTCCGCATCATTTTCAAAGCGCGGGTTGCCCTTCCACACCAGGCCTACGCGCAGACCGCCGGCCGGCAGCGACCCCGCCCAATGTGCCACCAGCGCGGGCTCGGCCTGCAGATAGGGCAACACGGTTGGCGTGTCGGGGCGGATGGCAAAGAGATAGGGCAGGCTCAGCGGCGGCACCCAGTAGTCGTAGCCGCAGTCAACCGGCAAGCTTTCGTCAAACCCCCACACGTCGTCGACCGCAGTCAGGCTGTGCATCAAGCGTTTCAGCGCCGGGTGGCACAGCAGGTCGACCCTGAGCGCCCCCGCCGCCTTGAGCTGCGCCGCATAGCGGCAGAACTGGATCATGTCGCCATGGCCCGCTTCATAACCGATCAGGATGGAGCAGCCCGCCAGGGGCTCGCCCGACCAGCGCCGACACGGCAGGCGCTCGGCCAGCGCGGCATACCAGTCGCGCGCCTCCAGCCCCATCCAACCGTCGCCCCAGCGGCCTTGGCGCAGGTGCAGCACACCGCGGTTGAACAAGGCCTTGGCATACGCCGGGTCGAATGCCAGCGCCCGCTCGTAACACGCCTCGGCTTCGTCGTCGAGACGCCGGGCCGCGTACAAAGCCCCCAGGTTGGACCAAAGGCCGGGTTGCTCCGGCAGCTCGCGCAACCCTTGCGCATAAACCATCTCGGCTTCATCCAGGCGCTTTTGACGGGCCAATAATCCGCCGTAGTTCAGGCGTGTAGTGGCGCTTTCAAGTGGCGCGAGTGGCAAGGCCAAAGCACGCTGGTAACAGGTTTCGGCCTCGGTGTCATCGCCGGCTTGTTCGCGCAACAAAGCCAGGTTGACCCAGGCCTGTGCCAAATCGGGCGCAGCGGCGACGGCGGCGCGAAAGTGCTGTTCGGCCTGGGCGAGTGCATCGCGCAGCACTTGTTTCTGCCGTTCAGTGTCATGGCCCGCCATGGCCGAAACCCCGGCCACAAAGGCGGCGGCACCAGCAGACTCCCCGGGCGAAGGCGTGGCCCGACTCATAAGAATATCCGGCCTCGTCCTACGGCCACACTGCATAAGCGCGCAGGCGCATGGGTGCTGTGCGCTGGCAGTCCAAGGCTACCGGCGTTTCTAAGCTTGAGGTATTGAAACCGTAAGGAGTCGGCCATGTTGCTCACTAGTCAAAATAATGCGGTGTACGAAGCGCATTGTGATGTGTTGGATTCGGAATTCTTCAACCAGCCCAGTTGGCGCACCGTCGTCGTGGCGTGTGTCCTGGCCATGTTCGCCTGGACGGCCAAAGCCCAGGCGCCGCAAGTGCCGGCCAACCTGCCGGGCACGGCCGGCATAGACGCCTCGGGCAACACCCAGCAAGAGCGCAGCGCCTGCCTCAATGGCCAGACGCAGCAAGACCAGGCCACCTGCCTGCGCGAAGCCAATAACGCGGCACAAGACAAAAACCAAGGCAAGCTGACCACAGAAGGCCCGTTGGGTGCAAATGCGGTACGCCGCTGTGAACCCCTGGCGGCTGATGACCGCGCGGCCTGTGAAGCGCGTATTCTGGGCGCGGGCAGTACCAACGGCAGCGTCGCGGGCGGGGGGGTGATTCGCCAGGTGGAAACCGTGGAAGTGCCGCCCGGCGCGTCGTCCATCACCATTCGCAAACAAACCGACGGCCCGGTGTTGGTGGTGCCTGCGCCACGTTGATGCCAGGCCTGGGCCGTCAAATGCTCCCGTCAAACAAGCTGGCTTGATTTGTGCCGCGTGGAGCGGCGACGCGCCAGCCACACGGCCACGGCCCAAGCCCAGAGCGCCAGGCCCCATACCCAAGACATGGCACCGCCACCCCCACCGCCGCCGCTGGTGCTCACCGGCGTATCGCTGGCAGTGGAGACCACCGTCACCATGCTTTGCGCCGTGCGGCCCGCCGAATCGGTCACCGTCAGGCTGAAGCTAAAGCTGCCAGCCGTGGAAGGCAGCGTGACGGTGGCGACGGCGGCGGTCGCGTTCTGTATGCCGACGATGGCACCCGCGACCTGGCTCCATTGATAGCTGCGCAAACTGGTGTTGGCCGCTGCAGTGCTGCGGCTGCCATCGAGTTGCACGGTGCTGCCCGCGGGCACACTGCTCAAAGCTGCGATCAGCGCTTCGGTGACTTGGCCGCTAGTCGCTATCGCCACCGCCGCAGCGGCATCCAGCAGTCCGGCGCCGCAGGTTGCCGTGGTGCAATTGCAGGCTACGCTGCCGGCTGCGCTACACGACAAGGCGCCGGGCACGTTCACATGTGGCCGGGTGCTTTGTTTCATGCGTTGGATCAATTGATCAGGAGTGAGGTTGGGGTTCACCGCCAGCATCAACGAGGCCACAGCTGTGGCCTGCGGCGCAGAAAAACTGGTGCCCAGGTATTGGGTATAGCTGTCCGCACCGGGGGCCTTGTCGCCGAGATTGCCGGTTGAATACAGCGGCTGGCTATTCGTGCCACCTGGGGCCAACAAGGCCACGGCAGAACCCAGATTCGAATAACTGGTCTTGCGGCCATCGGCCTGCGCCGCCCCTACGGCGAGCACACCGCGGCAATCGGCCGGCCGCATCGGTGCCGAAGACTCGTTGCCGGCCGCCACCACCAACAACGCCCCCGCCTTGGTGATCTCGTCGATCACATCCTGGTAGGCCGCCGAGCAAGGCTGGTCGCCACCAAAGCTCAGGTTGATCACCCGCGCCGGATGGCTGTTGGCCGGCACACCGTCCACCGACAGGCCCGCCGCCCAGCGCATGCCGTCGAGCAGGTCACTCAACAACGCGCCACATTTGCCGGCCACGCGCACGGGCAATACCGGGCCGACCCAGTTGATGCCCGCAATGCCCTGGCTGTTGTTGGCCACAGCGGCAATCTGGCCGGTGATGAAGGTGCCGTGCCAGGAGCTGGCTTCCACATCGCAGGTGCTGAAGCGCGCGGGGTCGTTCGTGCGGTCCGCCGCGCTGACCCAGTCGCCCGGGTCGCTGGCGTCGGCGTCACGCCCATTGCCATCGTTGGCGTAGACAGCATCGCTGACGAAGTCGTAACCCGGCCATACACGCCCCGCCAAGTCGGGGTGGCTGAAACGCACACCGGTGTCGAGCACGGCGACGGTGATGGCACTGCTGCCGGAGGTGCTGTCCCAGGCCAGCGGCATGTTCAGGCCCGCCGCCGCCACACTGGGCGACTGCAGGTTCCATTGGCTGCTGTAGCCGGGATCGTTGGGCGCTGCCAGGCGTTTGATGCGCACATCGGGCTCGACCGACAAAACATCAGGCTGTTGGCGCAGGCGCGCCAATGTGGCTTGCAGTTGGCTGCCCGATTCGGCACTGGCCAGGCGCAGCAGGTGATGGCCCTGGCTGCCCACGCTGCGTTCGCTTTGCGGCAGCACGCCGGCCGCACGCGCGGCGTCGATCAGGCGGCCGCGTGCAGCGGCGCTGCTTTCACGTTGCGCCGTTTCGGATAGCGGCGCGGCAGATGTAGGTTTGAGTTTGACTATCAGTCCACTCACCGCTTCTGGGTTGGACTGGGCGAATGCCGATCCCGCCAGCAGGGCCATGGCCCCCAACACAAATGCAAAACGGTGGTTCATAAAACAACTCTCTGGAACTTTGGTCACGGCTGTGCTGTCAGCCTCTCACCACATCGTGCCACAAGATCGAGCCGCCACGTTCGATAACATGGCCCTTGCATCAGCAGAAGAAAAGGTGGATTCCATGCCTCATCCCGTGCCAGATCGCAACAACCGCCGCTTTCAACCCCCTGCACCAGCACGCGCACGCTGGCCGCGATGGCTTGTCGCCCTTGTGCTGCTTGGCGCGGCGGGATTCGGCTGGCAATGGTGGCAAAACAACCACAAAACGGCCGCACCAACACCGACGCCACAAACCGCTGCGCCGCCGGCACCCGCGGCCCCCGCGCCCGAAGTCGCCGCCTCCGGACCGCAACACCCGGTGGACACCCTGGCCCCGGCAGAACCGGGCTTGCCAGCGTTGGCCTCGTCGGATGCCAAGCTGACCGAAGTGTTAAACAGCTTGCTCGGCGCCAAATCGGTGACCAAGTTTCTGGTGCTGGACGGCTTTGTGCGCCGCGTGGTGGCCACGGTAGACAGCCTGCCACGTGAACATGCACCCACCTTGATGTGGCCAGTGCAAAAAACAGCTGGCCGCTTTGGCACACAAGCGGTGGCAGAAACCCAGGTCATCACCGTCGACAACAGCGCCCGCTACGCGCCATTTGTGGCGTTTGTAGAACAGGTCGACCTGGAGAAAGCCGTGGCCTTGTACGCCGGCCTGTACCCGCTATTCCAGCAAGCCTACGAAGAATTGGGCTACCCCGGCAAATATTTCAACGACCGCTTGGTGGCGGTGATCGACCATCTGCTGCAGGCGCCCGAGCCCACCGCGTCGATCCAGGTCAAGCTGGTGGAGGTGAAAGGCGACGTGCCCTCGATTCAACCCTGGGTGCGCTACGAGTACGTCGATCCGCAACTCCAGGCCTTGTCTGCCGGGCAGAAGATGATGGTGCGCATGGGCCACGTACACGAGCGGCAGTTGAAGGCGCGGTTGACCAGCTTGCGCGCGCTGCTGGTGAAGGGGAACGTGACAACAGCAGTACAACCCGCCGCAGCCGCTTCCAAGCCCTGAACGGCAAAACGGCTGGCCGCCACTTGCATGGCGCCAGCCGTTTTTTAATCGCCTAAAGAATTAAGCGATGACGCGGACCATTTCCAGCGTCT
This sequence comes from Variovorax sp. HJSM1_2, assembly GCF_049316285.1. Taxonomy (NCBI): domain Bacteria; kingdom Pseudomonadati; phylum Pseudomonadota; class Betaproteobacteria; order Burkholderiales; family Comamonadaceae; genus Variovorax; species Variovorax sp. HJSM1_2. Next base: position 23,560 of record NZ_JBMOXA010000024.1, read on the forward strand.
TGTTCGAGTAGCCCCATTCGTTGTCGTACCAGCTCACCAGCTTGACGAAGGTGCCGTCCAGTGCGATGCCGGCGTCGGCGTCGAAGATGGAGGTGCGTGCGTCACCGCGGAAGTCGGTGGCGACCACCTTGTCTTCGGTGTAGCCCAGCACGCCCTTCAAGGCGCCTTCGCTTTGTGCCTTGAACTCGGCGCAGATGTCCTTGTAGCTGGCTTCGTTGACCAGTTCCACCGTCAGGTCGACCACAGACACGTCGCTGGTCGGCACGCGGAAGCTCATGCCGGTCAGCTTCTTGTTCAGCTCGGGAATCACCACGCCCACGGCCTTGGCAGCGCCAGTGCTCGAAGGGATGATGTTTTCCAGGATGCCGCGGCCGCCGCGCCAGTCCTTGTTGCTCGGGCCGTCCACGGTTTTTTGCGTGGCGGTGGCAGCGTGCACGGTGGTCATCAGGCCGCGCTTGATGCCCCACTTGTCGTTCAGCACCTTGGCCAGCGGAGCCAGGCAGTTGGTGGTGCACGAAGCGTTGGAGATGATGGCCTGGCCGGCATAGGTCTTGTCGTTCACGCCGTAGACGAACATCGGGGTGTCGTCCTTGCTCGGTGCCGACATCACAACCTTCTTGGCGCCTGCGTCGATGTGTTTTTGCGCGGTTTCCTTGGTCAGGAACAGGCCGGTGGATTCGACCACCACGTCGGCGCCGACTTCGTTCCACTTCAGGTTGGCTGGGTCACGCTCTTGCGTCAGGCGGATCTTCTTGCCGTTGACCACCAGTGCGCCGTTGTCGATCGACACCTGGCCTTCAAAGCGGCCGTGCACCGAGTCGTACTGCAGCATGTAGGCCAGGTAGTCGGGCTCGAGCAGGTCGTTGATGCCCACAATCTCGATGTCCTTGAAGTTCTGCACTGCTGCGCGGAACACCATACGGCCAATACGGCCAAAGCCGTTGATACCAATCTTGATCGCCATTTTCTTTACTCCAAAGTTAAAAATCGACCGGCGGCGTCATGCTACTGGCGTAGCACGACGCGCTACATGCTTAGCTATTACTTCGAATTGCGCAGGGCTTGCTCAACCGTGTCGGCCACGTTTTCAGGCGTGAAACCGAAGTGCTTGAACAGCACCGGCGCGGGCGCCGACTCACCAAAGGTGTCGAGGCCCACCACGGCCGCACAGCCGTACTTCCACCAGCCGTCGCTGGAGCCCATTTCCACGGCCACACGCGGCACACCGGCCGGCAGCACGCTGGTCTTGTAGGCCACGGCTTGGCGGTCGAACGTGGTGGTGCTGGGCATGGAGACCACACGCACGGCGATCTTGCGCTCGGCCAGCAGCTTTTGCGCGGCGATGGCCAGTTGCACCTCGGAACCCGTGGCGATGATCACCGCCTGGGCCTTCTTCTTCAGGCCGGCGTCAGCCGGTTCGGCCAGCACGTAGGCGCCCTTGTTGATGGCGTCCAGGCCCGAAGCGTCAGGGGCCACGGCCGAGTCGCCCTTGGCGATGTAGGCGATGTTCTGGCGGCTGAGCAGCAGCGCGGTGGGTTTGTCCTTGTTCTGCAGGGCCACGGTCCAGGCGACAGCGGTTTCGGCCGTGTCGGCGGGGCGCCAGACATCCAGGTTAGGGATCAGGCGCAGGCTGGCCGCGTGTTCGATCGACTGGTGGGTTGGGCCGTCTTCACCCAGACCGATGGAGTCGTGGGTGAACACGTGCACCACGCGCAGCTTCATCAGCGCCGCCATACGGATGGCGTTGCGGCTGTAGTCGCTGAACGTCAGGAAGGTGCCGCCGTAGGGGATAAAACCACCGTGCAGCGCCACGCCGTTCATGATGGCGGCCATGCCGAATTCGCGCACGCCGTAGTTGATGTGGCGGCCACCGACCAGTTTGCCGTCGGTGGTTTCGGTTTGCACCACTTCACCGTCGCGGTCGAAGCGCAGCGCAGGTGTGCTCTTGGTGTTGGTGAGGTTGGAGCCGGTCAGGTCGGCCGAGCCGCCCAGCAGTTCGGGCAGTGCAGCGGTGAACGATTCCAGCGCCAGTTGCGAAGCCTTGCGCGAAGCCACGGTTTCGGCCTTGGTGTGGGCAGCGACCACGGTGTCGACGGCGGTTTGCACAAAGTTCTTCGGCAGATCGCCCTTGATGCGGCGCAGCAGTTCCTTGGCCAGCTCGGGGTAGGCGGCCTTGTAAGCGGCAAACTTTTCGTCCCAGGCGGCTTCGGCGGTTTGGCCGGCGGCAACGCCATTCCAGTCGGCAGCCACTTCCGCAGGAATCTCAAACGGGGCGTAAGGCCAGTCCAGCGCTTCACGCGTGAGCTTGATTTCTTCTGCGCCCAGGGCTTCGCCGTGCGCCTTGGCCGTACCCGCACGGTTGGGCGAGCCCAGGCCTATGGTGGTCTTGCAGATGATCAGCGTGGGCTTTTCTTTCGAAGCCTTGGCTTGTTCCAGTGCGGCCGACACGGCTTCCACGTCGTTGCCGTCGATCGGGCCCAGCACTTGCCAGCCGTAGGCGGTAAAACGCAAGGCGGTGTTGTCGATGAACCAGGGGGCCACCTGGCCGTCGATGGAGATGCCGTTGTCGTCGTACAGCGCAACCAGCTTGTTCAGCTTCCAGGCGCCAGCCAGGGCGGCGGCTTCATGGCTGATGCCTTCCATCAGGCAACCATCGCCCAGGAAGGCGTAGGTGTGGTGGTTCACCACGTCATGCACCACTTCAGCGCCTTCTGGCGTGGTGGTCACACGGTTGAATTCCTTGGCCAGCAGCTTTTCAGCCAGCGCAAAACCCACGGCATTGGTGATGCCTTGGCCCAGCGGGCCGGTGGTGGTTTCCACACCAGGGGTGATGCCGTATTCGGGGTGGCCTGCGGTCTTGCTGTGCAGTTGGCGGAAGTTCTTCAACTCGGCCATGGGCAGCTTGTAGCCGGTGAGGTTCAGCAACGAGTAGATCAGCATCGACGCGTGGCCGTTGGACAGCACAAAACGGTCGCGGTCAGCCCATTGCGGGTTCTTAGGGTTGTGCTTGAGGTGACGGCTCCACAAGGCGACGGCCATCTCAGCCATGCCCATGGGGGCGCCGGGGTGACCGGAATTGGCTTGTTGTACGGCGTCCATTGCGAGTGCGCGGATCGCATTCGCCATCATTCGAGTATTGGCCATCAGGGCTGCTCCGGGTGTGTACGGGTTCGGGAAAGCCCGCATTTTAGCGGCGCAGCCTCCGGCCCCGCGCCCCGCCCGGTTTACCCCCCTCACATGCTCTACAGTGGAGGCTTCATGCATGGCCTCCATCTCACCGCTGACCTCACCGATTGCCGCTGCGACCCGGCCTGGCTCACCGACGCGGCCCGCCTCGGCGCCTACTGCCGCAGCGCCGTGGCCGATGTGGGTCTGCAGGCGGTGGGCGAGCTGTTCCACAGCTTTGGCCGGCCCGATGAGTCTGCGGGTCCCGCAGGCGTCACCGCCACCATACTGCTGGCCGAATCACACCTGTGTGTCCACACCTGGCCCGAGCTGGGTGCCGTGACACTCGACGTCTACGTGTGCAACTTCGGTGGTGACCATTCGGCGCGCGCCAACGCGTTGATGCAAGGCTTGCAAGAGCTGTTCCAACCCGGCCACGTGCAGTCACACCGACTGCTGCGTGGCCAGCCCGCTTCTGTTGATTCATGACCCCCAAAGCCCTGATCCTGGCTGCCGGCCGTGGCGAGCGTATGCGCCCGCTGACCGACAACACACCCAAACCCCTGCTGGCCGTGCAAGGCCAGCCGCTGATGGCCTGGCACATGGACGCCTTGTCGCGCGGCGGTGTGCAGCAGGTGGTGGTCAACACCGCCTGGCTGGGCACACAAATCTCAAGCTTTTTTGGCCCGCAGCGCACAATGGATGAGCGGCACCCGCTATCAATTTCATACTTAGACGAGCAGCAGGACTTTGGCGGTGCCCTGGAAACCGCCGGGGGCATCGCGCGCGCCTTGCCTCAGTTGGGCGAGATCTTCTGGGTGGTGGCCGGCGACGTGTACGCACCCAACTTTGTGTTCGCCCCCGAAGCCGTGGAGCGTTTTGCGGCCAGCGGCAAACTCGCCCACCTGTGGCTGGTGCCCAACCCGGCGCACAACCTCAAGGGCGACTTCAGCATCGACGCGCAGGGCATTGCCGGTCACCAGCCAGACGGCAGCCCACGCTACACCTACAGCACCATAGGCCTGTACCACCGCGACCTGTTCGCCCAGCCCTGGTGCGACATTGCCCCTGGCAACCCCGAGGGCGTGAAGGCCGCGCTGGCACCCCTGTTGCGTGCGGCGATGGACAATCAAAAAATCACCGCAGAGGTGTTCCACGGCGCCTGGACCGACGTGGGTACACCTGAGCGTTTGGCACAACTGAACAATGTCACCACGGACTTGAAAACACCATGAACACCGCAGCCAACCACTCAGCAGCAATCTACGCCGCCCGCCGCGCCAAACTCGCCGCCCAACTCGGCGCTGGCGGCATCGCCATCATCCCCACTGCGCCCGAGCAGCAGCGCAACCGCGACAGCGACTTCCTGTTCCGCCACGACAGTTATTTCTACTACCTGACCGGCTTTTCTGAGCCCAACGCCTGGTTGGTGTTGACCAGCGAGGGCGAGGCCACGCTGTTCTGCGCGCCCAAGGACCTGGAACGCGAAATCTGGGACGGCTACCGCCTGGGCCCGGACGCCGCCCCTGCAGCGCTGGCCGTGCAAGCCGCGCACTCGGTGGCCGACCTCGACACCCAACTGCCACGCATGCTGGAAAACCGCAACACCGTGTGGACGCCGTTTGCCACACACAAGGGCCTGGAAGCACGCATAGACAACTGGCTGAGCCGTGTGCGTGCCCGCGTGCGTTACGGCGCCTTGTGCCCCGAAACCCAGCGCGACCTGTGTGGTGTGCTGGACGAGATGCGCCTCATCAAAGACGCGCACGAGCAAGACATCATGCGCCGCGCATCGCAGATCAGCGCCGCTGCCCACGTGCGCGCCATGCAACTCTCGGCCCGCATGCTGCGCGCCGGTGAAGATGTGCGCGAGTACCACCTCGACGCCGAACTGCTGCACGAATTCCGCCGCCACGGCTCGCAATACCCGGCCTACGGCTCCATCGTCGCCGCCGGTGCCAACGCCTGTGTGCTGCACTACCGCGCCGACGCCGCCCCCGTGTGCAACGGCGAACTGGTGCTGATCGACGCCGGCTGCGAACTCGACGGCTACGCCAGCGACATCACCCGCACCTTCCCGGCCAACGGCAAGTTCACCGGCCCGCAACGCGCGCTCTACGACCTGGTGCTGGCCAGCCAGGACGCCGCTGTGGCCGCCACGCGCGCCGGTGCGCGCTTCAACGACCCACACGACGCCACGGTCAAAGTGCTGGCCCAAGGCATGCTCGACGTCGGCCTGCTCGACAAAAACAAACACGGCACCGCCGACGACGTGATCGCCAGCCGCGCCTACTTCGCCTACTACATGCACCGCACCGGCCACTGGCTGGGCATGGACGTGCACGACTGCGGCAGCTACGTCGAGCCCACAGAAGTCGGCAAAACCAGCGAACGCAAAGACCCGCTGAGCGGCGAAACCATCACCAACCGCCCCAGCCGCATCCTGCACCCCGGCATGGTGCTGACCATAGAGCCCGGCCTGTACGTGCGCCCCAGCGCGGATGCGCCGGAACAGTTCCACAACATCGGCATTCGCATCGAGGATGACGCGATCGTTACGGCCACTGGTTGTGAGTTGATTACGCGTGGCGTGCCGGTGAAGGCGGATGAGATTGAGGCGTTGATGCGTGATTGAAGGGTGGTTGACGCCTGTTCAAAGTCCTAGAAAACTGAATGTAGTTTCATGCGCTTAAAAAAAGTAACGCTCAAAAATTTCCGATGCTTTGAACATTTGGAGATAGAGCTGCATCCACGCCTAACCGTCATTGTGGGAGACAACGGCGCAGGTAAAACAGCTGTGCTGGATGGAATTGCTACAGCGCTCTCCCCAGTTCTTTCGAATCTGTCATCCACCAACCAACGGCTATCAGGTCGCGGCATCAAAGACTCGGACTTTCGACTGGAAGCAACAACAGTCAGAGGGAATGAGAGATGGATCGCAGCAGACTTCGCTCAGGTGCAAGCACAGACCTACGATAAATTGGAGTGGGACTATTGGCGCCCCTCTAGCTCAGGAAAAGAGCCACTGCACAAGATCGGAACGGCCGAACTAAAACAGCGACTACAGGAAGTTTCGGACAGCTACAAAACGGACGCACCTCACTTCACGCCTGTAATTGCTTATTACGGCGCTCGCCGTGGCTACATTGAAGTCCCTGAACGCATCCGTACAGCACGCGAAAACTATGAACACCCTGCTGCAGCATTGGTTGGATCGTTGGATGCACTGAGCAACTTTCGAGAAATGCTCGCATGGTTCGACCAAGAAGAGTCAGCAGAACTTCGATCTAACAAAGGCGTTGTAGACGAGAATTTTGAGGAGTTTTCTGCCTTAACAGCCGTACGCGCTGCGATCAGCAGCCTACTCGGCAACTCCTACCATGACCCTCACTTCAACAAAGACCATAAGTTTGTCTTGAGGCGCATTTCGGACGATGCGCATTTACTAGTCAACCAACTTAGTCAGGGCTACCAAAGCATGCTGGCCCTGGCGATGGATTTCTCTCGCCGGCTCTCCATCGGGAACCCACATCTCAGCTATGGCAGCACATACTCAAACAACGCTTTGTTTAATGCGATAAACGAACTGCGCGCGCTTGACGCCAGATTCGACGAGACGATTGAGACTGCACTTCTGGATGCTCCGGCAATGAGTGCTCCGGCCATTATGTTGGTTGACGAAATTGATCTCCACCTTCACCCGACATGGCAACAACGCATCTTGGGTGATCTGATGCGCACTTTTCCGCTGACGCAGCTCGTTGTGACGACCCACAGCCCACAAGTGCTGAGCACTGTTGCACGCGAAAACATCCGAGTACTCCGTGAGACGGACAAAGGCTACGAAGCCACTATTCCAGAGTTCAGCCCACTGGCCCACGAATCCGGGGATGCTTTAGCAAAAATCATGGGCACTCAGCGTGAGCCCGAATTACCAGTGCAGGAACTAATTCGCAGCTATGAACAACTGGTGCGTAGCGGAAACGACAAAACGCCTGAAGCCATTCAACTTAGCAAAAAACTAAATGAAGCTGGTTATGAATTTCATCAGAGCGATCTAGATACTTGGCGATTTTTGGCGCAACGAAAAAGCGAACAGAAAAAATCTTAACCATGGTTGAGCTTGAACATCGCGCACAGGAACCCGCTGTGCTAACCCAGTTTCGCGCTGACCACCCTAATGCAGGCCCCGCAGATTTTGATGACTTATCGAAGCCTGAAATCAAGGCTGCGCTGAACGAAGATCAAGATGGCCTATGTGCGTACTGTGAAATGGTGCTCCCCGCCAATGGTGGGCAGATTGACCACATCAAACCCAAAGGCGGAGCCAACGCCCACACGCATCTGTGTTTTACGTACACAAATTACGCGCATAGCTGCGTCAATCCAAAAACCTGTGGCCAAAAGAAAAAGAGTGGCTTGCTGCCGATTGAACCTGGGCCTGGTTGCAACAATGAATGGGAGCTGTTTACTGACGGGACGATTGAACCTATTGCCAATCTGGCCAGACAACGCGTTCACCAAGTTAAACAAACTCGTGACATGCTTGGCTTGAACGCTGACTCAAATCTTGTGGACGAGCGGAAAAGGTGGTTTGCACGAACGATCGAAGTGCTGAAGCAGGCACCTGACGATATTCAGCTATTTTTAGACACTGCCCCTTTCCGCCACATTTTGGCAACGGCACTGTGACCGATAACGACGCACTGATATAAAGACGCTCGTTATTGGGGGGCTATGGCAACTTCGGCGCGCTGATCTTCCCGACGTTTGCCGCGATGGTGGTGGTTTTTTACTTGATGGTGGCAAAGCCTGGTTGGGCTTAGCTGCCCGACTCAAGCCAACAGCTTCAACACCTCTTTCGCCACCGCCACAGAACTCGCCGGGTTCTGCCCGGTCACCAGGTTGCCATCGACCACCGCATAGGGCTGCCAATCGGCCACCTTGCTGTAGTTGCCACCCAGGCGTTTGAGTTCGTCTTCCACCAGGAAGGGCACAACCTTCGTCAGTTGCACGGCCTCTTCTTCGCTGTTGGTGAAGCCGGTGACGTTTTTGCCGGCGACCAGGGGCTGGCCGTCCTGGCGGCGCGGGCGGCGCAACACGCCGGGGCCGTGGCAGACGGCGGCGACGGGTTTGCCGGCGCTGTACATGGCTTCGATCAAGGCGATGGAGGCCGGGTCTTCGGCCAAGTCCCACAGCGGACCGTGGCCGCCGACGTAGAACACGGCGTCATATTCCGCTGGTTGAAGGGTGTTCAGCTTCAGCGTGCTGGCCAAGGCGGCTTGCGCGGCGCTGTCTTTGCGGAAGCGCTCGGTGTCGTGGGTTTGGCTGGAGGGTTCGTCGCTTTTCGGGTCTAGCGGCGGTTGGCCGCCCAGAGGAGAGGCCAGGCTGACCTTGGCGCCAGCGTCCAGAAACGCGTAGTAGGGGGCGGCAAACTCTTCAAGCCAGAAACCGGTTTTCTTGCCGGTGTCGCCCAGCTGGTCGTGGGAGGTGAGGATCATCAACACGTGCATGGCTGCTCTCCTGGATGGACTAGCAACGTGCACCGCGCCAGGATGACGCAATACACGCTGCTTGGCCGCACAGTATGAACCCGCCAAGCCGCGATGGCAGCGGATTTAACGCGGCTTACTTGGCTTTGAGGAAATCGCCTACTTCGAGCAGGATGAGTTCGTTGTCATCCGCTTTGTTCGGATCGCGGCTGCTGGAGAACGGCAGGTTGTTGTCGTTGCCCACGACGATGTGTGTGGCGTCGACCACATCGACGTTTTCAATCGTGAAGAACGGGAACTGCAGCACACCGTTGGTCAATGGCTTCTTCGTCAGCTTTTGCGGGTCGGCAATGTTCAGCAGGTCGATGTAGCCGATCTTGCGCACCGGGCCGCCCACATTGGCTTCCGTCATTTCGATCTTGTAGACACGCTTGAACTTGGGCAGGTCGTGGAAGCAGTCGGTGCGTTTTTCGTTCGCGGGGCAAGCCTTTTCGGGCACGCCTTCGCCGTTGTCGCGCTCGATGATCAGGCCCGTGGTGTCGTCCACCATGTTGAAGTCGCCGATGGCATTGCCGTTGGCTTCCAGCGGGTACATCCACGAGCGGCCGCTCCACTTGCCGGCCTTCACATCAAACTCGAGCACACGCAGGGCTTCCTTGCCGTCCACACGTTCGTAGTCCTTGGCGTCGGCCTTCCACACCGGGCCTTCGAGCAAGGCGTAGAGCTTGCTGCCGTCTTTAGACGCGGCCATGCCTTCAAAACCCTTGGAGCGCTTAACTTCAAACTTGACTTCACCGCCGGGTGCGCCGGGCGTGGTCACGGCGGGGTGGTCAGGGGAGCGCACGAGCTTGCCATCCACCATGGTTTCATACACGGCCAGCACGCGGCCCTTCAAATCGGCCTTGATCAGGAAGGGGCCGAACTCGTCGCCTATCCACAGCGCGCCGTCGGCGAACTGGAAGCTTTCGGTGTCGAAATCAGAGCCGGTGAGGTAGCGCTCTTTTGTGCCCTCGTGGACGATACGGAACGGCACTTTCTTGTCGGGGTCGTGCAGGAAGATGGTGTTCAGGCGCGTGAAGGCGCCGCTCTTGAAGTCCACCTTGTAGTGGTTCAGGTAGAGCATGAAGTCGGGCGAGTTGGCCTTGGAGCCGGCACCGTTGTCGGTCAGTATCCAGAAGCTGCCGTCGGGCATTTTCTTGATGCCCGAGTGGCCTTGCAGCGGCTGGCCGTCAAACGGCACACCCACGCCTGTGGGGCGGCCGGCCGACAGGCCCATCACCGCGCCCAGCTTTTCTTCGCGTGCACCATTGGTGAACTTGCCGCTGTGCTTGAGGTCTTCGGGCGCATCCTTGGGGGCGGGCACAAAAGACTGCGCAGGCAGCACGGCATGGCCGGCCAGCGTGGCGGGAAATGCGGTCTGGGCACTCTGCGCCTGGGCTACACCAACAGCCAGCACGGCACCGGCCAGCAAGGCCAGACGGAACGGCGTGGCAAAACGACGGGAAGTCACAAACATGGATAGGGTTTCCTGAAATGAAATGGACCGAATGCATCGCTACGTCAGACTGCGCCAAGATCTTGGGCAGAGACAGCGAGTCGGCGCCCAGCATCGTGACGGCCTTGCGTGACAACGCCATGACGCGAGGGGGGGTTGCGGAGACAACTTTTTGTGGCAGCAGCCATAATCGGCACCACGCGCAGGCCACCTGCGCAGGCTCCATCCCGTTTGCCTTTGTCTGCGCGCATGCCCGTCCAATTCATTTCCACCGACTACAACCCCTGGGTTGTGGCGCTTTCCTTTGCCATTGCCGCGTTTGCCTCGTTTGTGGCACTGGACATGGCGCAACGTGTACGCACACCCGACAAGACCATGGCCCGCGGCTGGTGGATCGCCGGTTCGCTGGCCATGGGCACGGGCATCTGGTCCATGCATTTCATAGGCATGCTGGCCGTGGCCCTGCCCTTTGTGGTGGGTTTTGGTTATGTGATCACAGGCTTGTCGTGGGTGGCGGCGGTCCTGGTGTCGGCGATTGCCTTGCACACGGCCAGCCGGGCCCGCTTGACGCCGCTACGCCTGGCCGTGGGCGCGCTGGCCATGGGGGCGGGCATTTGCATCATGCATTACAGCGGCATGCTGGCGATGGACATGTCGCCCGGCATACGCTGGTCGGCGACCTGGGTGCTGATCTCCATAGGCATCGCCGTGCTGGCCTCGGCCGCGGCGCTGTTGATCTTCTTTGGCTTGCGCAAACTGCATGGCCACTCCGCACGCTGGGGCCAGTTTGCCGCAGCGCTGGTGATGGGCGCGGCCATTTGCGGCATGCATTACTCTGGCATGGAGGCCGCCAACTTTGCGCAGGGCGCGGTCTGCCTCAGCGCCGACCAGTTGCGCGGCGACAGCCTGGGTGTGCTGGTAACGCTGGCCACGCTGGTGTTGCTGGGCCTGACGATGTTCACCTCGGCGCTGGACGCGCGTATGCAGGCACGCGCCAACGAGCTGGCCAAATCGCTGCAAAGCGCCAATTCCGAACTGCAGCAACTCGCCTTTCGCGACGCGCTGACCGGCCTGCCCAACCGCTTGCTGTTTGACGACCGCGTCAACCTGGCGGTGGAACGCTGCACCCGCGACGGCTCGCGGCTGGCCGTGTTGTTTGTCGACCTGGACGGCTTCAAGCCGGTGAACGATTCTTTTGGCCACCGCGTCGGCGACGAGGTGCTGTGTGAAATGGCCCGCCGCCTGGCGGCGCAGGCGCGCACCACCGATACCGTGGCGCGTGTCGGCGGCGACGAATTCGTGCTGCTGCTCGAGGGCAACCCCGACACCACGGCTGCGGCACAGATCGCCCAGCGCATAATCGACGCGATCACCCTGCCGGTGACGGGCGGCGCCCACGAGGTGCGGCTGTCGTGCTCCATCGGTATCGCCATGTTCCCGTCCGACGGACCACGCGAACAACTGCTGGCGCATGCCGACGCCGCCATGTACGCCGCCAAGCGCGGTGGCGGCACCAGTTATGCGTTTTTTGAGTTGCACATGAATGCCGGGGTGCGCGAACAGATAGAGCTGCAACGCGATTTGCGCCTGGCGCTGGAGCGTCAAGAGCTGGAGCTGCACTACCAACCCAAGGTCAGCTCCGAACGCAAGGTGATCACCGGTGTGGAAGCCCTGGCGCGCTGGAACCACCCGGTGCGCGGCATGATAGGCCCGGCGGTTTTCATCCCCGTGGCCGAACGTTTCAGCCTGATCAACGCGCTGGGCAACTGGGTCATAGACGAGGCCTGCCGCCAGATCGCCCAATGGCGCGACGAGGGCTTGCGTATCCGCGTGGCGATCAATCTGTCGGTGCACCAACTGCGGCAGGATGACTTGGTGCAACGTGTGCAGAAAGCACTGCAGCGCCACACACTGGACCCGGCACAACTGATCTTCGAAATCACCGAATCGGTGGCCATGGAAGACGAGGCGGGCACGCTGCGCACCTTTGAGCGGCTGGGCGAGATCGGCGTCAAGCTGTCGATCGACGACTTCGGCACCGGCTATTCCAGCCTGTCGTATCTGCGGCAGTTGCAGGTGAGCCAGCTGAAGATCGACCAGTCGTTTGTGCGCGACCTGGAAAGCAGCGCCGACGCACGCGCCATCGTGCAGGCGGTGGTGGGCTTGGCCCACGCGCTAAACCTTAGCGTGGTGGCCGAGGGGGTGGAAACCGCCGCACAACGCGATGTGTTGACCGCGCTGAAATGCGACGAACTGCAGGGCTACCTGTATGCCAAGCCCATGAGCGCCAAAAGCATGGGCCAATGGGCGCGCGATCTGAATCCGCCGTCGAACGTGCAGTTCGGCAACTCGACATTTCTCGATCTTTAAACTGCCGAGCCGGCGCGGTGCCCCGAGGTGAACGCCTCTTCAAACACCGAGTAAGCCGCCAGGTCGCTGTGTGCAAACCGCAGCCGCTGCCACGGCGCGGCCAGCGGTGCGCGCAGGGCCGCCAGCGCCGCGCTGCTGCGCAGACCCGGCACCGGGGTGGCCATGGCGTGGCCGTAACGCATGATGTCCAAACGTGTGGCTTTGGCAGCCAGGTCCGGGTGCGGCACAGCCAGTTCGGCCAGGATGCTGTCGCGCCAGCTGGTCCAGGGCTGCTCCAGCAGCGCGCGGCGGCGGTTCGGGTCCAGGCCCAGGGCGCGGTAGCAGGTGAGCACCGTGGGGCCAGGTGTGCTACGCAGGCTTTGGTGCATGGCGTCCACGTAGCCCAGGCTTTCCAGATTTTGGCTTTGGGGCTGCGCTTCGCTCTGGCCGTGGTAGAGCACGTTGTCCCAGCTCGGGGCCGCACCGGGCCGGTCGTCGAGCGCGGCGCCGATATGCAGATTGGCCACCAGCCAGGGGGCGTAACGCAGCTGGCTGGCCGCCTCGACCAAAGCCGGTGGCGGGTTTTGCAGCACACGCGCGGCAACAAACAAGGGCAGGGCCACGATGCAGCGGTCGGCCTGCCAGCGTTGCATGCGCTGCGCCGCAACATCCAGCACATCGACTTCCACATGGTGCTTTTCGGCGGCGATACGCGTCACCACCTGGCCGCTGTGCAAGCGTGCGCCCAAAGGTGCCGCCAGGCGCTGGCCAAGCCAGCCATTGCCTTCGGGCCAGGTGAGTACGCCGCTGCTGTCCACATCGCCTGGTGCTTCACCCGCCGAGGGCGCGCGAAAGCCGTGGCGGCTGGCAAAGTAATGCAGCCCGGCCCAGGCCGACACGCTGGTGATGCCGGCACCGTAGTCGTCGCGGCAGCAGTAGCCGAGGTACCAGCGCAGATGTTCGTCCGTCAGTTGATGCTGGTCCAGCCATGCCTCAAAAGTAATAGCATCTTGCGCTTGCTGCTCGGGCGTGAGCGGCCGATTTTCCATGGGCATGGCAAAAGCCGCCGTGTGCACAGCGGCGGCCACCAGCGCGGCAAACTTTTCGTACTGGGCCAATGTGCCGGCGCCAACACCTTGCAAGGGCAGCAGCCCCTCCTGCCACGCGCCCTGGAAAAACAAGCGTTCTTGCGGGCTGTGGCATAGATGGCGCTCGTCGTAGACCCAGCGCCCCGCCACGCGCTGGCGCAGGCCGAGTTCTTCAAGCAGGTTTTGCACCTCGGCTGCGGCCGGGCCGGGCACCGGCAGGTAGTGCGCCCCCAGCGGACAGGCGATGCCGGCCACCTGGCCGCCACGGCTGTTGCCACCGGGGCGGTCTTCAAGATCGAGCACGGCAAAGTCTTCCATGCCTCGCAGCCGCAAAGCGCGTGCGGCAGCGAGGCCGGCGACGCCAGCCCCAAGGATCAACACCCGTGTGTGCTGCTGCGTGGCACCGGCTGCAGGCGCGGCTGCGGCCGGGTTTCGCAAGGCATCACGCAAGGCATGGCCGCGCAACACCGATTGGCCGATGAAGCCGCCCTCGATGTCAGGTGTGCGTTGGCAACCAGCCAAGCCTGCCGTGGCCGCTGACGCGCTGGCCAGAAAGCCACGCCGGCGCAGAACCGGAAGCTGCACGGGCGAGGTCAATCGGCCCAGCGGTTGCGTACTTCCAGCAACTGGGGCAACAAATTGGCAAACAAGGGCGTGAGTTCGGGGTCGAAGTGTTTGCCGCTTTGCTCGGCGATATAGGCCATGGCGGCCTCGGGTGACCAGGGCTCTTTGTAGGGGCGGCGGGTGGTCAGGGCGTCGAACACATCGGCGATGGCGATGATGCGGGCCTCCAGGGGAATGGCTTCTCCGGCCAGGCCATTCGGGTAGCCCGAGCCATCCCATTTTTCATGGTGCGTCAGCGCTATCGTGCTGGCCATGCGCAGCAGGCCGCTGGCGTGGTCCTGGCCCAGGATTTCGGCACCGATGCGCGGGTGCTGGCGCATCACGTCCCACTCCGCCGCGTCCAGCGGACCGGGCTTGCGCAGCACCGCATCGGGAATGCCGATCTTGCCGATGTCGTGCATGGGCGCGGCGATCAACAATTCATCGGCCCAGGCCGCTGAGGCGCCCGCCGCCAACGCCAACAGCTTGGCGTAGTGGCTCATGCGGATGACGTGCATGCCGGTTTCGTTGTCCTTGTACTCCGCCGCGCGGCCCAGGCGCTGCACGATCTGCAGCCGCGATTCGCGCAGCTCATCCACCCGCACCAGCGACAGATGGGTGCGCACACGCGCGCGCACCACCACGGCGCTGATGGGCTTGGTGATGTAGTCCACACCGCCCGCCTCGAAGCCTTCGGCCTCGTCCTGGCTGTCGGACAAAGCGGTGACAAAAATCACCGGGATGGCTGCCGTCAAGGGGTCGGCCTTGAGGGCACGGCATACCGCAAAACCATTGGTCTGCGGCATCATGATGTCGAGCAGGATGAGGTCGGGGCGCTGCTCCTTGGCCAGTTGCAGCGCACGCGCACCATCGGTGGCAAACAACAAGCGGTAGTCGTTGCTGAGCACCTGGCGCAGGACCTGCAGATTGGTGGGTTCGTCGTCCACCAGCAGCAAACGCTGACGCTCGTCTGGAAGCGTGGTCATGTGGTCAACTCCTTGCGATCAGCGGACCATTGGGCACGCAGTTGCAAAAGCACCTGCTGCGCCTGGTCAAAATTAAAGGTATCCAGTGCTTCGCGCAAAGGTTCCAGGCACAGGGCGGGCAAATGGGTTTCCAGCGCCTGCAGCGAGGAATCCACCAACTCGCCCCGCGCCAGCGCCCGGGCGATGTCGTCCATGGCGCGCAGCACGTCGGCGCGCTCGGCATCACTGAGCACCACGGCCGCTTCTGCGGCGGCCGTCGCGGCGGGCGCCACGGCAGACGATTGGGTCGGGTCCAGGTGCTGTTGCACGGCCTGCAGCAACTCCGGCAATTCGAGGATATGCTGCTGCGCCGTGGGCACGTCAGCCGCTGCAGCCGCCGCCTCCAGCCGCTCGGCACAGGCTTGTAATGGCCCCAGCGCGAGGTTGCCAGCCACACCACGCACGCGGTGCGCCACGGCGCGCAGGCGCTGCCAATCCTGCTTGTCGTGCAGCGATTGCAACTGCTCGGGCAGGTTGACGTGTTCACGCATGAAGCGTTCAATCGCGTCGCGCAGCAACGCCTCTTGTGCCCACAGGCGCACCCCGCGGTTCCAGTCTATGGGCGGCAGCGCTGCCTTGTCGCCCGCTTTGGCAGCGGCGAGCAACAGCGGCGCAGGACGTGTGACGGGGGCGTCGACGGCCTTGGTGCGTATGCCCAGCACCCGCGCCATCTCCAACTGCAGACGGCCGGGCTCCAGCGGTTTGCTGGCAAAACCGTCCATGCCGGCGGCCAGTGCGTTGCGCCGGTCCTGCTCCATCACGCTGGCCGACAAGGCGATGATGGGCACACGTTTCAGCCCATTGGTTTGCTCGTAGGCGCGGATGCGGCGGGTGGCTTCCAGCCCGTCGACACCGGGCATTTGCAAGTCCATGAGCACGATGTCAAACGACTCGGCCATGAAGGCTTCTACCGCCACTGCGCCGTCTTCGGCCAGCGTCATGGTGTGGTGGCCGCGCGCCAGGTGGATTTGCAGCAGCTCCAGGTTGTGTGGCACATCGTCCACCGCCAGCACGTGCAGGTTGGGCAGGTAGCTGCGCGCGCTGGCACTGTGCGCCACGCTGGGCAGCTCTTGCGCCAGAGGCATGGCCAGGCGCACACGGAAGGTGCTGCCCTCGCCCACCACGCTGGTGGCCTCGATCGAGCCGCCCATCAACTCGGCCAGTTGGCGCGAGATGGTGGTGCCCAGGCCGGTGCCGCCATACTGGCGCGTGGTGGACACATCGGCCTGCGCAAACGGGTCGAAGATCCGCTCCAGGCTCGCCGCTTCTATGCCTATGCCGGTGTCGGTCACCTCGAGCACGGTCACACCTTCCGCATAGTCCACACGCAGGGTGACACTGCCGCTCTGCGTGAACTTGATGGCGTTGCCCAGCAGGTTGAGCAGAATTTGCTGCACCCGCATGCCGTCGGAGCGGAAAGCGCTGGGCACATCTGCGGGGTAGTCGAGCACCAGCTTCAAACCCTTTTTGGCGGCCGTGATGCGCAGCGACGACTGAATCTGGTCGCACAGTTCGCGCAGCGAGAAGTCGTCGATCTCCAGCTCCACGGCGCCTTTTTCGAGCTTGGCGGTGTCGAGAATGTCGTTGAGCAAACGCAGCATGGAGCGCGAGGCGTAGTGCACCGTGCCCAGATGGCGGCGTTGCGTCGGGTCCAGTTGGGTGTCGAGCAGCGCTTCGGTGAAGCCGATGATGGCGTTCATCGGCGTGCGGATTTCGTGGCTCATGTTGGCCAGGAAGGTGCCACGCGCGGCGGCAGCGGATTCGGCGCGCTCCTTGGCGCCGCGCAGCTCCACTTCCATGGCGCGGCGCTGGCTCAGGTCGGTGGCGAACTTCACCACCTTGAAGGGCTTGCCCTCGGCATCAAAGATCGGGTTGTAGGTGGCTTGAATCCACAACTCTCGCCCACCCTTGCCCAGCCGCAGGTATTCGTCGGCCAGGAACTGCCCACGCGACAGCCGGTCCCAGAATGCGCGGTAGGCCACATGCGCCACGTAGTCAGGGGTGCAGAACATGCTGTGGTGCTGGCCTTCGATCTCGGCCAGGGTGTAGCCCGTCAGATCCAGATAGTTCTGGTTGGCCGTGAGCACCCGCCCCTGCAGATCAAACTCGATCACCGCCAGCGCACGGCTGATGGCGTGGACCGTGCCTTCAAACTCGGCATTGCGTGCCTTGGCGGCCGTGTTGTCTATCATCACGCCATCGATCCAGCGCCCTTGGCCGTCACCTTCGCCGGCGCTGCCGCGGCCACTTTCGGTGATCCAGCGCATCTGGCCGCTGCGATGGAACATGCGGTATTCGACGTGGTAGGGCTCGTTGCGCGCCAGGGCCTCGGCAATGACCTGGGTCACGCGCTCCAGGTCATCGGGATGTGTCAACTGCGCGCAGTTGACACGGTTTTCCAGAAAGTCTTCGGCGGTCCAGCCCGTGAGCACACTCACAGAGTCGCTGATGAACAGCATGGAAAAAATGCGGTCGTTGCGGCAGCGGAAGGTGACCCCGGGAATGTTGCTGATCAGCGAACGGAACTGCTCTTCGTTGCGGCGCAGCGTTTGCTCCATGTCGCGACGCACCGAAATGTCGGTCAGGAATCCGACCAGTATTTGCTGGCCCGGAATGTCGACCTTGCCCACCGCCATGCGCACCGGGACCAGCGTGCCGTCTTTGCGCAGCGCCGCGGTGTCGCGGCCCTGGCGGAAACGTTCGTCGTCGCCGCTGGCCAGGAAGTATTGCAGCGCCTCGTTGCGGCTCTCCTTGGCTGCGGGCGACATGATGGTGGAGATGTCTTGCCCTATGATTTCATCGGCGCGCCAGCCCAACATACGCTCGGCGGCGCCGTTGAAGCTCTGGATCTTGCCCTGTGCATTGACCATGATGATGCCGTCGACCGCCGTTTCCACCAGCGCGCGCAAGCGCGACTCACCCAGGTGGAGTTGCAGGTAGAGGTGGCGGTAGCGCAACATGCCGTTGATGGCGATCACCAGAATCGACACGGCAATCGCCACCAGCGTGATCGGCAATGCCAACGCACCACCGGGCGCGGCGCTGTTGATCTCCACGGGCCCGACAAAACGCAGCGCGGCCATGCCGGTGTAGTGCATGCCGGCAATGGCCAATCCCATGACCACGCCGGAAATGGTGGACACCACCCAGCGCCGCAGATCAAACAAGGCCTGCAGCTTGGAACGTACGGCCAGCGCCACAACGGCCAGCACCACGGCCACCACAATCGAAGCCAGGAACCACCAGGGGTCGTAACGCATCACGTCCATCAGCGACGAAGCCGCCATGCCCAGGTAGTGCATGGTGCCAATGCCCGCACCCACCAGCACACCGCCGACGATCAATTGGCGGCGCCCCAGCGAAGGCTGCGTCAACAGGTGCAAGGCCACCAAGGAGGCGAACACGCCGGGCGCCATAGACACCGCGGTGATCAAGGGGTTGAACGTGCCCAGGGCACACACCTGGTAGGCCAGCATGCCCACAAAGTGCATAGCCCAGATGCCGCTGCCCAGGGCCACTGCGCCGGTGATCAGCGCAATGCGCCGCATGGCCGGCGTCTGGGCGGTTTGCGCCAGCGTCGCCATGTGCAGCCCCATGGCCGACGAGGCAATCGCCAACAGCACGGAAAGCGCGACCAGCCCGGGATCGTGCTGCACCCATAGGAGCGAGTCCTGGGGCAGACCGTTGACGAAAAATTGCGTGAGCATAAAGGTGGAGAATTTGGCGGAACAACGTATTTTCAGGGTTCCGCTGACTTTTGGTAGCAACTTCGCAAGCGCCGAACCGCAAGCTAACCTTAATTTGTCACGCTTCCCCACTCTCTTTCGTAGGTATGAACCAGTACCTGGTTGGACAAACGGTTGACTTCACTGGGTAGCCGTGCCATGTCCAGCGGAAAAGAGAACAACAGCGGCAGGCTGTCCGGCGCGAGAAATCTGAGGCCCTGAGGCCAGGCCGCCTGCCCCGTCGCTGCGGGGCTGGTGGGCAAACGCCAGGGCCGGTGGCTGGCGACCACAAAACCCCATTCGCCAAAACTCGGCACATGTGCGTGGTAGGGCGTGGCCGTCAGGCCCACCGATTCGATGGTCTGCACCACCGTCCAGAAGCTTTGCCGCGCCACCAGGGGCGAGGTGGTCTGCACCACGGCGTAACCGCTGGCGGCCAGGTGCGCATCCAGCAGCGCGTAAAAGCTGTTGGTGTAGAGCTTGCCGATGGAGAAGTTGGTCGGGTCGGGAAAGTCGACCACGATCACGTCGAACACCTCGGACGTGTTCTGCAGCCACTGGAAAGCGTCGGCGTTGACCACCTGCACCTTGGGGTTGTGCAAAGACTGGGTATTGAGCCGCGCCAGCATAGCGTTGTCTTTGAACAAACGCGTCATGGCCGGGTCCAGCTCCACCAGCGTCACCGATTCGACCGACGGGTACTTCAGGATTTCGCGCACCGCCATGCCGTCGCCACCGCCGAGCACGGCGACACGTTTGGCCGCCCCGTGCGCCAACATCACTGGGTGCACCAGGGCCTCGTGGTAACGGTATTCATCGCGTTCGGCAAACTGCAGGTTGCCGTTCAAGAACAAACGCACTCCGCCATGCCCATTGGTCACCACGATGCGTTGGTAGGGCGAAGCGGTGCTGAGCACGATGCGGTCGTGGTAGAACTTGTCTTCGGCAAAACGCGTGATGTGCTCCGCGCCCACCAGCCCCGCCAGCAGCGTGGCCAGCACCAGCACACAGGCCGTGGCGTGCGCCTTGAACTGGCGCAGCTCATGCCGAAACAGGCACAGCGCCCACACCGCCACGGCGGCATTCATCAAGCCAAACAACAGGCCGGTGCGGATCAAACCCAGTTGCGGCACCAGCAGCAAGGGAAACGCCAGCGACACCGCCAGCGCGCCCAGGTAGTCAAAGGTGAGCACCTGCGACACCAGGTCCTTGAACACCAGGTTGCGCTTCAAGATACGCATCACCAGCGGAATCTCCAGGCCTACCAGTGTGCCCACCAACAACACCATGCCGTAGAGCAACACACGGAAGGTGCCGGGCGCATAGGCATTTGCAACAAAAAGAATAGCTGGCAACGCACCACCCACAAGCGCCACCAGCAATTCGATGCGCAAAAAGTGCGCCGGCAACTGGCGCTCAAAATAACGCGACAGCCAGGAGCCTATGCCCATGGCGAACAGGTAGGCGCCGATCACGGTGCTGAACTGGAACACCGAGTCGCCCAACACGTAAGAGGCCAGCGCGCCAGCCGACAGCTCGTACAACAAGCCACAGGCGGCAATCACAAACACGCTGGCCAGCAGCGCCACGTCGATCGGCCGCGCGCGCACCGAGTCTTGAGAGCTGGCTGTAGATGCCGGGGACAAGGTGCTGCTCATACGGGGAAAGCGAAAAATGCGGGGAAACTCAGCGTAGCCTCAATGGATGGCGGCCGCCACGATGATGCTGATGCCCAGGCACATCGCAGCCACCACCAACGCCAGCGCACGGTTTTGTTTTTCGACGATTTCCAGCCACAGGTCGTAGGGCGTGATTTTGTCGAAGATGATGAAACACAGCCAGAACACCAGCACGCCGATCAGGGCGAACAGGATAGAGCCAAAAAATGCGGCGGGCCGCAGCCATTCGAGTTCCATGAAGTGCTCCTTAAAGCGAAAAGGTTTTACTTGTGGCCGCCACCGGACGAATACCCGCCGGACGAGCCACCCGAGCTGCGGTAGTAGGTGCTGCCAGATGATCCACTGCAACTGTTCATCAACACCAGCACCACGATCAAAATAAACAAGATCAGCAGAATGGTGCCGCAGCCAATGCCCTTGCGCACACCGCCATCAAGCGCAATGTTCAACGGTGCCGCATCGCGCCGGCGCGCGGCTTCGGCTTTGCCTTGCAGCTTGAAGGCCTCGACCACCTTGTCACTGTTGATTTTGTTGCCCACGCTCCAGGTGATTTCGCGCGGGCTTTGCTCCATGGACAACAAGCTGTTGCCGTTGCCGAAGTCGCGGTTGTAGGTCTTCTGGCCGCGCACCACGGGCCAGTAAAACTCGCCCGCCACGTAGGTGGTTTCGGCGTTGTATTGGTACTGCAGGACGTAACCCTTGCCCAGGTACTTTGCCGTGCGCTCCAGTTTGTCGAGTTTGGGCGCACCAGTGGCCGGGCGCACCAAACTCCAGCCGTCTTCCGAGTCCACCAGGAACGCAAAACCGCGCTGCAGGTTGTAGAGCAAATACTCTTCCCAGCCAAACAATTCATCATCACCCGGCTCGGCACCCATGCGGTGCTGAAAGCCCACCACCTGCCAGGCCACACCTTCCAGCGTGCCCTTGCTGCCCAGCGGAATGAGCAGTTGCACCGGCTCGTCCTGCTCGGCGTGGAACAACTCGCCGCCCACACCTTGGCTCAGATCGATGAGGCTGTTGCAGGCGCGGCAGGTCAGGCTTTTGGTGCTGCTGAGTTTGACTTCCACCGGCGCGCCGCAATTCGGGCAGTTGAACTGGCGGCCGGTTTCTTCTTTGCTGGACGTATCTTTGATCCCCGTCAGCGCCAGCTCTTCCAGCATGACGGCGCGGCCAGACTCCAACTGCGGCGGGTTGGCGCCGTAGTCAATGCTCAGCACCTCGCCGTCGTCCGAACGCAGCTCCACCACCGTGAACGGCTGGCCCAACGGCGGCAGCTTGGGCAACTCGCCTTCGGCCGCAATCAAGCGCGCCGTAAGCTTGCTGGCGACTCTGTACAACTTGCCGCCAAACGAGGTCGTCATGCCCACACGCAGGTGGTCGGCCGCGGGCACTTCACGCCCGGGTTCGCGCGGGCGGCTGAACACGTAGGCGCCGTTGTCTTCGCTCAGCGCGGCGGAGGTGCCATCTTCAAAAATCGCGATCCACTCGGCCCACGGGCCACTCTCGCCTTGGTACTGCAGGCGGCCGATCAGCGTGAATGGCTGCTTGCGTTCCTGGAAAAAGATAGACCCGCTGGCCATGAGCTGCAGCGGGCTGTGGTCGTCGAACAGCTCGGCCATCTTGCCCACACGCTGCAGCACTTCGCCGCTGCGCACCACCGTGCTGTGGCAATAGGCACAGACCGCATGGGTAGACTGCGCGCTACGAAATTCCACCGGCGCGCCACAACCGGGACAGGGCGCACGGTAGCTGCGTTGAGTCGATGCACCGGCCATTATTTCTTTAAGCTTTTCTGGCCTCTAAGGCTTATTGGAGCTGCGTAAGAAGCTATCAAAAATGATAGTTAAACCAGCTTCTTCAAAAGCTCGGCCTTCTTCGCATCAAACTCTTCCTGCGTGAGAATGCCCTTGGTCTTCAGCTCGCCCAGCTTCTCCAGTGTGGCCATCACTTCATCGGGCCGCACACCAACCGAGGCTGCGGCGGCCGACGCGGCGGCAGCGGGTGCGGCCTGCAAACCGGCTTGCAGGTTTTGCGCAAGCACCTGGCCCAAGGCCACGCCGGCACCCAGGCCCATGGCGTCGCCCGCCACACCGCCGCCGCCGCCCGCGCCTTCGGCAAACTTCGGAATCGCCTGCGCGGTTTGGTACTGCATGAACTTGCCCATGTCGTTGCCCACCATGCCCATGCCAATCTTCTGGTCGAGGATCTTTTGCAGCTCTTCGGGCAGCGAAACGCTCTGCACCGTGAGCCCTTCCAGCTTCAGGCCGATCTTGGTGAACTCGGGCAGCAGTTGCTGCGTGAGTGCCTGCGCAAACATGATCTGATTCGCCGCCAGGTCAAGAAAGGGAATGCCGCTGGCAGCAATGGCGTTGCTGATGTTCTGCAACACCAGGCCACGTAGCTGGCCATCCAGGTCTTCCACGGTGTATTGCTCACGCGTGCCCGAAATCTCGGTGTGGAACAGCTTGGGGTCGGCCACACGGAAATTGAAGTTGCCAAAGGCGCGCAGGCGCACGGCACCAAAGTCTTTGTCGCGGATGGTGATGGGCTGCGGCGTGCCCCACTTCTGGTCAACCTGCTGGCGTGTGCTGAAGAAGTAGACATCACTCTTGAACGGAGACTCGAAGAGTTTGTCCCAGTTCTTCAGGTAGGTGAGTACCGGCAGCGTCTGCGTGGTGAGCTTGTACATGCCGGGGCCAAACACGTCGGCCACCTTGCCCTCGTTGACAAACACCGCCATCTGCGACTCACGCACGGTGAGCGAAGCGCCGTTCTGGATCTCCATCTCGGCCATGGGGAAGCGCCAGGCCAGCGTGCCGTCGTCGCTCTCGGTCCACTGGATGATGTCGATGAACTGCTTGCGAATGAAATCCATCAAAGCCATGTATGTCTCCTCAGGGGGCCAAAGGTCGGGGCATGATACCTGCGCACTTGCGGCCTATGAGCCCTTTAGGCAAAAGCAATTGGCCGGATCAATTGAGAACCAATATCATTCAGTCACTTCGATAGAAAACCTCAATCAGCCATTCCCCATCGCCCACAGGAGCCTCAGCATGCGCCAATTCGCCATCAGCAATTTGCCAACAATCAAGAAGACCGCCAGCTACTACGTGGTGCACGTTTTTGTCGCCTCGCTGGTGGCTTATGCGGTGACCGGCAACTTCTGGGTCGCCATCACGCTGAGCCTGCTGGAACCGACCGTGCAGGCGTTCGCCTTCTTCTTCCACGAGAAGGCCTGGCAACGCTGGGGCGGCAAGCGTGTGGCGGACGCCACACAGCTCGCCCACGCCACACCGGCCACAGCATAAAAAAAGCGGCCTCGCGGGCCGCCTTGGACTTGGGCGCCAGTCGATTACAGATCGAGCACCAGGGTCGCACTCTTGCAACCCGAGACACACACCATCATCGCCTTGTTGGCGGCCTTTTCCTTGGGGCTCAGCACCGAGTCGCGGTGGTCGGGTTCACCGGCCAGTACCTTGGTTTCGCAGGTGCCGCAAATGCCTTCGCTGCAGCTGTAGGGCACGTCTATGCCTTCGTCCAGCAGCGTGGCCAACAAAGGCTTCTCGGGCGTGATGGTGAAGCTGCGGTTGCTACGCTTGAGTTCCACCACATAGGTGCTGCGCGCCTCGCTGGAGGCGGCCACTTCCACGGCCGCAAAACGCTCAATGTGTGCCTGGGTGTGGCCCAGCTTGGCGCAAACGGATTCAAACGCGTCCAGCATCACGGCCGGGCCGCAGGCGTAGTAGTGGGTGTTGGCGTCGGGGCCACGGCTGGCCAGCAGCACGTTCAAGTCGGGTGGTGCGCCCTTTTCGTCGTTGAAGTGGAACAGCAGGGGGGCACCCAGCGCTTCCAGCTCGGCCACAAAGGCCGCATTCGCACGTGAGCGGGCGAAGTACAGCACTTCAAACGGCCGGCCGAGTTGCTTCAGGCGGCGCGCCATGCTCAGAATCGGTGTGACACCAATGCCACCGGCCACCAGCACCGAGTGCGCGGCGTCTTCATGCAGCTTGAAGTTGTTGCGTGGCGCCGAGATCGGCAACGTCATGCCCACACGCAGGTCCTGGTGCACACTGCGCGAGCCACCACGGCTGGCTGCGTCTTTCAGCACACCAATCACATACCGCCCCTCTTCGCCCGGCTGGTTCAGCAACGAATAGTTGCGCACCATGCCGTTGGGCAAGTGCAGGTCTATGTGTGAACCGGCCTCGAAGCTCGGAAACACAACGCCTGGCGCGGGGCGCAGTTCTATGCTGATGATGTCGGTGGCCTCAAAGCGCAGCGTGTGCACAAAGGCGTTCAGGGTGGTGGTGGACATGGTGGGGGAACTCTATCGGTATCTATACATGGCATCGACGGGCCGCGCCGCCGATGCTGCGTCTCATGGTGTCAGTTGCCCGCCGCTTCCAGTTGTTCGTCGGCCAGCCGGCGCAGGTGACGGCGCAGGCGCACGAGGCCGATGTCGTGCTGGTAGAGGTGCTCGCGCGTGTTGGCGTCTGGCTCCATTTGTTCGAGCATAACCCGATCTTGCTCCAATACCGCCCAGTGGCGCGCTTCCAGCCGGTTGCGGTAGAGGAAGCGCCAGGTGTCGCGCTGCCAGCCCGAGACCTTGCGGCAGCGCCAGAAAAACACCGCCACCAGGTTGGGGCTGATGGGCGTGGCACAGCCCACGATGCCGAAGTTGCCGCCTGGGCCGCCGGTCTTGGGGTACGGAATTTCCAGACGCATCCAGTGCAGCCCGGTGCTGGCCCATTCGGTCCAGTCGAAGTTCACACCGCGCTGGCCCACCTTCTCGAACACAAAACCGATGTCGGTTTCGCGGATCTGGAAGGTGGCGGTGTTGTCGCCTTCGGCCATGGAGTGCGACTGCTTGTGCAGGAAGGTGCCATGCATAGGATCCATCACGTTGTCGAGCGCGTAGCGGTAGTCGCCCTTCCACTCGGCGTAGCAGAGGAAGTTGGAGTATTCGGGCGACGACAGCTCTTCGGGCAGCGTCATAGGGGGCGGCGTTTCGATGTTGGTGTCGCTGTTGTAGAGGAACACGGTGCCGTGTTGCTCCTGCACGTGGAACGACAACGCGGCGCGCGAGCCTTCGAGCTTGCAACCGGGGCTGCCGGGCACCTTGGTGACGGTGCCATCACAGCGCACTTCCACGCCGTGGTAGGGGCAGGCCAGGCGGTCGCCCAGCACCACACCTTGCGACAGCGGTGCGCCGCGGTGCGGGCAGTGGTCTTCAAGGGCGTGCAGCGTGCCGCTGGCATCGCGCCAGAGCGCAATCTTCTTGCCCAGGCGGCGCAGCGAAATAGCGCGTTCACCGATGAAATCGGATGGGCAGATGGGATACCAGAGGTTCTTCAGACCGACGGTGAGCAAGGCATCAACCGGATCGGCGTGGATTGGAATGGTGGCGTTCATGGGAATCTCTCGAATCGATTGAAGTTGCTTGCGTTACTTGCTGAGGCGGGCCATCAGGTCCTGGTAGCTTTGCTCGGTCCAGGGTTCGCCGTTTTCGGCAGACGGCCCGGTACGGTTGAGGCAAGCCACCAGCTCAGGCAAGGTGTGCGCCCCTTGGGCGAATGCACGCTCGATGGCGTCGCCCAACAGATCTTCAAAAGTGGTCGGCTCGCGGCGGCGCGCCTGGTGGGGTTCGAGGTAACGGTCGGTAGGGGCGTTAGACATGGGGGTTTCCTTTCGCGGGGAGGACGGGCTTAGTCGGCCTGGATGCCCAGCTCTTTGATGATTTTTCCGAAGCGCAGGTTGTCGTCGGCGGTGGCCTTGGCCAGACGCGCGGCTTCGCCACCGGCTGGCAGCGCACCAAACACGGCCATCTTGGAGACGATCTCGGGCATCTTCAACACATCGTTCATGTGGGTATTGAGCAGCTTGACGATCTCGGGCGGCGTGCCGGCCGGTGCGTAAATGCCTTGCCAGGCGCCCACTTCCACACCCTTGATGCCTTGTTCGGCCAGTGTGGGCACGTTCGGGGCGAGCGACGAGCGCTGTGGATCGGCCACGGCCAGAAGCTTCATCTTGCCGTTGGCCAGGTAGGGGGCCACCGGGCCGTAGGTGATGAAGGTGGCCGGCACATGGCCACCCAGCACGTCGTTGATGGCCGGCGCCACGCCACGGTAAGGCACGTGCGAGAGTTGCGCACCCGTGGCCTTGTTGAACATCTCACCCAGGATGTGCATGGGCGAACCGCTGCCGGGGCTGGCGTAGGACAAGGCCTTGGCCTTGGAAGCGCCCACCAGCGCGGCCGTGTCCTTGGTGCCCGCGTCGGCGTTCACCGCCAGAAACAGCGGCTGCACGCCGGTCATCACCACTGGCGCGAAGCTCTTCACTTCGTCGTAAGCCGAGCCCGAACCGGTCTTGAGCACCAGTTGCGCGATGGCGAAGGTGCTGGGCGCCATCAACAGCGTGTAGCCATCGGCCTTGGACTTGGCGACAAAGGCCGCGCCTATGGTGCCGCTGGCGCCGGGTTTGTTGTCCACCAGCACGGGCTGACCCAGCTTGTGCTGCAACTGCTCGGCGTACACACGTGCCATGGCATCGGTGTCGCCACCGGCGGGGTAGGCCACCACGATGGTGATGGGCTTGGCGGGATAGGCCTGGGCCAGCGCGCTGCCGACGCCAAACAACGCGCACAGCGCGGTGGCAACGGTAGCGAGGACGAAAGCTTGACGACGGATGCTCTTCATGAAGACGCCTTTCAGGGGGGGGGATGCGGTTTTTTGTTGGGGGAATGCAGACAGACTTACTCGGCCACGATGTTGCGGCTCTTGATGATGGGCGCCCAGGTGGCGGCCTCGGCGCGGATCAAATCGCCGAAGGCTGTGCCGGTGTTGATCCAGACTTCCAGGCCCTGCTTTTGCAGTTGAGCTTGGGTGGCCTTGTCGCCAAAAATCTCGGTCACGTCTTTGGCCAGCTGTGCGGCCACGGCCGGTGGTGTGCCCTTGGGCGCCAATACGCCGTACCAGGAGGTGACCTGCACCCCCTTGACGCCGGCTTCACCCAGTGTGGGCACATTGGGCAGTGCCGGGGCGCGTTGTGGGTCGGTCACGGCCAGCGCGCGCAACTTGCCGGACTGGATGTGCGGCAGCAGCGCCGGCAGGTTGCCGATGATCACCGGCACCGTACCGCCCAGCACGTCGTTGAGGCCGGGGGCCGAGCCCTTGTAGGCCACATGCAGGATGTCGGCACCACTTTGCTGCTTGAACAGCTCACCCGCCAGGTGCAGGCCGCTGCCCACGCCGGGCGAGGCGTAGCTCATGCTATTGGGCTTGGCTTTGGACAAGGCCACCAGCTCGGCCACGCT
The DNA here is from genome assembly GCF_049316285.1 of Variovorax sp. HJSM1_2. NCBI lineage: Bacteria > Pseudomonadati > Pseudomonadota > Betaproteobacteria > Burkholderiales > Comamonadaceae > Variovorax > Variovorax sp. HJSM1_2. The sequence continues at coordinate 51,493 of NZ_JBMOXA010000024.1, forward strand.
GTTGGCGGGCACGGCTGGGTTCACGGCCAGCACGTTGGCGGCCTTGGCGATCGAGGCCACGGGCACAAAGTCGGCATCCACGCTGTAGCCCAGCTTGGGCATCAGCGTGGGGTTGATGGTGAGGTTGCCTGCGGGTACCACCAGCAAGGTGTGGCCGGTGGGCGCGGCGCGCTTGACCAGGTCGATGCCGATGTTGCCGTTGGCGCCGGTGCGGTTGTCCACCACGGCGGGTTGTTTGTAGCGCGCGGTCAGGCCCGTGGCCAGGATACGCGACAGCGAATCAATGGGGCCACCCGGTGGGAACGGCGCCACGATGTTGAACGGCTGCGCGGACAAGGCGGCCACTGCTTCACCCTGGGCGTGTGCGGTGGCGGCCACCAGCAACGCCAGTGCTGCGGTCGGGATCAGTTTCAGAGCAAGGCGTCGCATGGTTTACTTCCGGTCTGTAATGAATTTGCCACCAGCGGCTTCCGCGCCCTTTTGGCGGCGGGTGTTGCCGTCAATGCCACCGTCGATGGCCCACTCGGCAAACACCGTGGGGCCGGGCTCGAAGGCACGCGGCTCCCACTCGCCGGTGAGTTGGTCTTCGTCGGCGTAGTACTCGGCCAGCGCACCGGCCGGGTTCTTGAAGTACCAGAAGTAGGCCGAAGAAATCGGGTGGCGGCCCGGGCCGAGCTGGGTTTCCCAGCCGCAGCGCGAGATGTGCATGCCGCCGCCAAACACTTCGTGGATGTCGCGCACCTTGAAGGCCACGTGGTTCAGCGCGGCGTCGCCTGCGGGGCGTTGCAGCAGGAACAGGTTGTGGTGGCCGCCATCAGGGGCACAACGCAAGAAGGCGCCACGGCCGGGGTAACGGTCGGAGGCGGCAAAACCCAAACGCTCGGAGTAGAACTTCTCGCAGGCCACCACGTCCTTGACGAAGAACACCACGTGGCCCACTTCTATGGGCGTGGCGCGTTCGTAGGCGGGTGAAGCCTGGTTGATGCGGTCCTTCTTGCTCCAGGTGTTGTAGCTGGCGCTGTCGACCTGCACTTCGCGCTTGCGCGTGACCTGCAGGCGCACGGCCAGGCCGTTCGGGTCGGTACAACCGATACGCCCCGAGCCCGATGCAGCGCTCACAAAGCCCGGCTCGTTGCGGATGTTGTCCTCGTAGCGGCGCAGATCGGATTCGCTGGCCACACCCCAGACCACTTCACGCAGTGTCGGGCCGGCTTCCAGCGCAGCTGGCAAACCGGCCTTGCCGCTGGCGGCGACGATCACGCGGCAGCCGTTCAGCGTTTCAAAGCTCAGTTCGTCTGCGGTTTCCGACACCAGGTGCAGGCCCCAGTCGAGAAAGAAACGGCGACACGTGGGCAGGTCGTCCGCCCCGTAAGTGATTTCGTCAATGCCAAGTACGCTCATGATTTTTCCAATCTCAGTTTGCCCAGCCCAAAGGCTGTTCATTTAGGCCCCAGTACATGGCTTTTTGTTCCATGTATTGCAGGATGCCCAGGCGTCCTTTTTCGCGGCCCAGGCCGCTGTCGCGCCAGCCACCAAATGGGGTGGAAATGGAGAACTGCTTGTAGGTGTTGATCCACACCGTGCCGGCTTGCACCGCACGGCCAATGCGCCAGGCGCGTTTGTAGTCCTTGGTCCAGATGCCGGCGGCCAGCGCGTAGACGCTGTTGTTGGCCTGTTCGAGCAAGGCTTCCTCGTTGTCGAATGGCATGGCCACCAGCACCGGGCCGAAGATTTCCTGCTGGCAGATGGCGTCAGTGTTTTGCACGCCTTCCAGAATGGTCGGGCTGTAGTAGTAGCCACGCTCGTACAGCGCGCCTTCAGGGCGCTTGCCGCCGGTGCGCAGCGTGGCGCCATCACCCAGGCCCATGGCCACGTAGCCTTCGATCGACTCGCGGTGTTTGGCGGTGATCAGCGGGCCCATTTGGGTGCGTTCGTCGGCTGGGTCGCCGACACGCAAAGCGGCGGCGCGTTGGCTCAAGCGGTCCATGAACGGTGCATACAGTTCACGCGCGACAAACAGGCGCGAGCCGGCGATGCACGATTCACCCGACGAGCTGAAGATGCCGAACAACACACCGTTGACGGCGTGGTCCAGGTCGGCATCGGCCAGCACCATGGTGGCCGACTTGCCGCCCAGCTCCAGCGAGACCGGCATCATCTTGTCGGCCGCGATGTGGGCGATGTGTTTGCCGGTGCTGGTGCCGCCGGTGAACGACACACGCTTCACCAGCGGGTGTTTGGTGATGGCGTCGCCAATCACCGAGCCACGGCCGGGCAACACGCTCAACATGCCCTTGGGCACACCGGCTTCTTCACAGATGGCGGCCAGCTCCAGCGCCATCAGCGGCGTGGCCTCTGCGGGCTTGATGACCACGGCATTGCCCGCAGCCAAGGCGGGCGCCACCTTTTGCGCTTCGCTGGCTATGGGTGAGTTCCACGGCGTGATCGCGGCCACCACACCCATGGGCTCGTAGACGCTCATGGTCATGTAGTCGCCGCGCGCAGGGGTGAGCGTTTCTTCCAGTGTTTCGCAGGCAGCGGCGAAGAACTGGAAGGTGCCGGCGGCACTGGCCACCAGGTTGCGCGTTTCGGAAATCGGCTTGCCGTTGTCCAGGCGTTGGCGTTGCGCCAAAGGCTCGGCGCGTTCACGGATGATTTGCGCCACGCGGTACAACACGGCCGCACGTTCGTGTGGCTTCTTCTGCGCCCAGCCGCTGGTGCGGAAGGCGTGGTCGGCACGTTCAATGGCCTCGTTCACGTCCTCCAGGCTGGGGGCGCGCAGGCGGGCCACGACTTCGCCGGTGGCGGGGTAGAGGGTGCTGCTCTCGCTACCAGCACCCAGGCGCATTTCGCCACCGATGTTGATGGGGAGCAGGTCGTTGCGTTCTGTGATCAGCATGTGTTTTCCTCAGATCGACACCGCGTGTGCGCGGTTGCGAATGGCGCGTACCGCGCTGTAGACGGTGAGTGCCGAAGTCTTGGGGTTGGCAGCAAGAGGCTTGCCACGCATGGTCAGCTCGAAGCTGCCGAAGGCGCCGCGCGCCAACACGTGGTGCACGTTCTCGGTCACGCCAGGATCGGCGTACAGCTCCACCTTGGTGCCTTGCAGGCCCAGGCCGGCCAGGGCCAGCGTGGCCGCCACGTTGGCGTTCTTGGGGTAGAGCTGCGCGGCTTGCTCGGCGCTGCCCGCAAAGATGCGGTGCGCGGTCTTCAGGCTGTCGAGATCACATTCCTTTTCACCCGGCGTGCCCTTCCAGGCGCCCGGCGGCTTGCGGCCGGTGTAGACCACTTCGTCCAGGCCGCCGATACGTGCGGCGGCCAGGGCGTCGATGGCACCGATGGCACCCGACAACAATTGCACTTGTGTCTTGCCCTGGCGTGCGGCGGCTTCGAGCGCGGCGAACATGCCGTCTTCGCTCAAGGCGCCGACCGAGGCCACCACGGCAGGCACGCCGCGTTGCAGTGCGGGCACCACGTGTTCACCGATGGCACTGTGGCCAGCGCATTCGACCACCAGGTCGGGCGCGTAGGCCCCTTGGCCTACGGCGCTGGCGATCTTCGCCGTGGGCGCCCAGCGCTGCACGGTGGCGTTGATGGCGTCGGTGGTGTAGGGCACAACCACGCTTTGCACGGCCACATCGGCGTCACCGTGCAACAACTCCAGCACAGAGGAGCCAATGGCGCCGCAACCGATCAGGGCAATCTTCAACATGTGCGCCATCCTTTTAGGCCGGAACTTTGGTCGGTGGGCCGGCAAACGCGGTGGTGAAGTTGCCAATCGACAGCATGTCGATTTCCAGCAAGAACGGGCCGGTGGCAGCATTGGCTTTTTCCAGCGCGGCAGGCAGTTCGCTCCAGTTGCTCACGCGGGTGTGTGGCAGCTTCAGCGAAGCCGTCAAACCGGCGTAGTCGGGCGTGTGCAGGTCGACATAACAACGGCGGCCACCGTATTGCGCGTCCTGGATGTTGCGGATCACGCCGTAACGCTGGTCGTTCATCAGCACGTAGACCACGGGAGCGTTTTCTTGCACGGCCGTGGCCAGTTCACCCAGGTTGAGGATGAAACCGCCGTCGCCACACAGGCTGAAGGTTTTGCGGCCCGAGCCGGTGACGGCCGAGGCCACGGCTGCACCTATGCCCATGGCCAGGCCTTGGCCAATGCCGCCGCCCAGGGCGTGCACACCAGCCGTGGGTTCAAACACCTGCAGTTGGCGGTTGCCCCAGGTGCTGTTGGACACCGTGACGTCGCGCACCCAGTTGAACTTGCGGCCAGCGGCCTTTTGCAGCGCAGCGACCAGCGTGGTGTAGGGGCCCAGACCGTCGAGCAGCAGCTTCTCGGCTTGTTCCTTGGCGGCACGCAGATCGGCAGCAAAGGCCGGGTCGATGTTGAGCTTGCCTTCCAGGCGCTCGGCCAGGCCTTCAAGCACCAGCTTGGCATCACCCGTCACAAAATAATCGGTTTCGTAGCAACGGCCTTCGGCGGAGCCGTCCACATCGGCACGGTACAGCGGGCGTGGCAGCTTGAGTTGGTACTTCAGCGTTTCGTTGCCACGCAGGCGCGAACCCACGACCAGCATGGCGTCGCAGGTCTGGTAGAAGTTTTCCACCGGCTTGTGCAGGTTGTAGGCGCCGAGCGAGCGCACGTCGTCTTCGGCGACGATGCCACGGCCTTGTGTGCTGGTGACCACACCAATGCCCATGGCCATGAGGCGTGCCACGGCTGCACCGGCGTGGCGTGCGCCACCACCGAGCCACAACAAGGGGCGGCGCGCGGTGCGCAGGCGCTCGGCCAGGGCGTCGAGGCTGGCGACAGGCGGCACGGCCACACCTATGGGCAGCGGGCTCAGATCGGCCGGTTGGGCGATCAGCGCGGCCTGGATGTCGATAGGGATTTCGATGCTGACGGGGCCGGTGGGCGCGGTCAATGCCACTTGCACGGCCTGCTTCAAGGTGCTGATGGCGGTCTCGACGCTGCGCACGCGGAAGGCGGCCTTGGAGATGGCCTTCAGCATGGTGAGCTGGTCGGGTGCTTCGTGGATGTACGACAGGTTCTGGTCGAGGTATTGGGTCTCGATCTGGCCGGTGATGTGCAACAGCGGCGTGCCGGCCGTGAGCGCTTCCACCATGGCGCCAGCGGCGTTACCCGCTGCGGTGCCGGTGCTGGTGAGGCACACACCCAGGCTGCCGGTGGTGCGGGCGTAGGCGTCGGCCATGTTGGTGCCGCCGGCTTCGCCGCGCGCCATCACGAAGCGGATGTTGCCGCGGTCGTTGAAGGCGTCCAGGATGGGCATGTTGTGGATGGAGATCACGCCAAAGGCGGCCTTGACGCCGCATTGCTCCAGGAATTCGGCGATAGCTGCGCCAACGGTGATTTGTTTAGTTTCAAGCATGGTGGGATAGACCTCCGGATACATCGATATGGCTGCCCGTGGTGTAGGAGGACAGAGGAGAGGCCAGGTAGAAAATGGCCTGGGCGGCTTCCTGGGGCAAGCCCAGTCGGCCAAGGGGGATACGTTTGCGCGCAGCGAGTTCACCGGTCCAGGCGGCCCAGTCTTGCGTCTTGTCTTCACGCGCCTCAAAGCGGCGGCGCCATTGACCAGACTCGATCAGGCCGACCAGAATGCCGTTGACACGCACGCCCTTGGGCGCGAACTCGGTGGCCATGGAGCGCACCAGGTTCTTGATGCCGGCGCGCGCGGCCGAGGTGGCCACCATGTGCGGCTCGGGTTGTGCGGCCAGCAGCGAATTCACGCATACGATGGCCGCATCGGCGTGTTGCTGCAGTTGCGGCAGAAAGGCGCGGGTCGGGTAGATCACCGAGAAGAACTTCAGGTGCAGTTCTTCGGTCCAGGCGGCGTCAGTGGTATCGGCAAAGGTGGAGACGCGGCCTTGGCCGGCGTTGTTCACCAGAATGGAGACGGTGCCGAGTGCGGCTTGGGTCTGCGCGGCGAAGTCCTTGATGGAGGCTTCGGACAACACATCGCAGGTGGCAGCGAACAGCTTGGCTTGCGGGAACAGCTCGCGCAGGCGCGCTTCGGCGGAGGCCAGGCGCTCGGCGTTGCGGCCGCAGATGGCGACGGCGGCGCCCTGCTGCAGCAACAGCTCGACCGTGGCCAGGCCAATACCGGAGGTGCCCCCGGTGACCACGGCAACGCGGCCGCTTAAATTGAATGCTTGCATATAAATTAAACGGGCTTAGTTGCCAGCGATGGCGGCGCGCTTCTGCGGCGCTGCACCGGGCTTGTAGTTGAGCAAGGCCGACAATTCTTCGGCCGAGGCACGCACACGCTGCACCAGTTCGTCGAGTTGTGCGCCTTCGATGTGTGCCGAGGGAATGGTCGCGCCCATGGCCGCGATGATGCGGCCCGAGTGGTCGCGCACCGGGGCGGCCACGGTGGAGATGCTGGCTTCGAAATAACCCTCGCCCAACGCATAACCACGCTCGCGGTCTTCTTGCGCCATGTTGAACAAGTCCAAGGTGGTCTTGGGTGTGCAGTTGGAAAACACTTCGAGCTCGGGCTCGGGGTAGAGGGCTTGCAGGTCGGGCAGTGTCAGGTCTTCAAGCAGGATGCGGCCGAGCACCGTGGCATGTGCGGGCAGGCGTGTGCCCACACGCACCGAGCTGGCAAACGGTGTGGACGGCGACACCTTGGCCACGTAGACAATGTGCCGGTGGTCGCGCACCACCAGGTTCACGGCATAACGGATCTCGCTGTTCAAGCGCGCCAGCACGGGCTGGCCCAACTCGGTCAGTTCCAGCGACGACAGGTATTCAAAGCCCATGCGCAACACCGCCAGGCCCAGGCGGTAGTCGTTGCCGCTTTCGGTGCGTTCGATGAAACCCAGCGCCTCCAAGGTGTTGAGCAAACGGAACACGGTGGAGCGGGGCAGGTTCAGCCGGCGCGCCAGTTCGGGCGCGCCGAGTGCCCGGCTTTCACGGCCGAATTCGCCCAGCAGGCGCAGGCCGCGCTCCAGGGCCGGCACTATGTATTTTTCAGAGCCTTCGTCGGCGTCGTTGGTGGTGCTCATGGCTGTGGACTCATACACAGGCCGCCAGCGCCTGCTCGATGAGCTGGGCCACGGCCTGGGGTTGTTCGGTAGGGCTGGCATGGCCAGCGGCGACGATAGGGGCGTAGGTGGCGCCCAACACTTGGGCCCAACGGGCGCTGGCTTCTGGGGTGGTGACCACATCCACAGCACCGCAATGCACTTCCACCGGCATCTGCAATGCGGGGCCTGCGCCCAGGTTGGCAGCACACAGCAGCTCAACGGCTTGCAGGTAGCCGTCTTCCTTCAACAGGCTGGCGTTCCAGCGCACCCAGGCGCGGGCTTCTTCCGTGGCGTTGGGCGACAGCAAACGTTGGTCGATGCGTGCGGCAATGCCAGCCACGCCCTGGGTTTCCAAAGCATCGCGGCGCTGTGCGCGCACGCGTGCCTGGGCTTCGGCCTGGTCGGGCGCACCGTAGCCGCCAGCGGGGCTGATCAACACCAGGCGTGGCACTTGTTGCCGAGTGCTGTGGCGTGCGTAGGCCGCGCCCATCAAGCACCCCAGCGAATGACCCACCACCAGGCAAGACGGCAAGCCCATGACGTCGACCGCAGCACGCAGTTGCGCGGCGTAGTCCTCTGCCGTGGGTGCCAGGCTCGGCAACGGTGTGGAGCTGCCGTAACCCGGCGCATCCCAGGCGACCACATGGATGTGCGGCGCCAAAGCGGCGACCACTTGTTGCCAGGACGCGGCGCCTGAACTGATGCCGTGCAACAGCAACACGCTGGGGCCTAGCCCTGGTGTACCGCGTTGGCGCACCGAGACTTGTGCGCCGCCGGGCAGGCGCACCACGGTCTGCGCAAACTCGCGGTTCAGGCGTTCAACTTGTGGGGCGGAGATCATGCTGGCGTCGGGGCTGGCGAAGACTGATGCGTGCTTATTTCGGCTCGCGCTTGATGCTGGCCAGGGGGTGTTCTGGCGGGTAGGTGGGGGTGATGGGCTTCTTGGCGCCGAGCATCACGCACATCAGCGCGTCTTCGTCGCCGATGTTGATTTCTTCGCGGTACACGCCGGGCGGCACCGAGACGACGTCACGGTCGGTCAGGATGGTTTCATAACGTTGGCCATCTTTTTCCAGCACCAGCTTGAGCTTGCCGCGGATCAGGAAGAACACTTCTTCCACGTCGGTGTGCAGGTGCGATGGGCCTTCGTTGCCGGCCGGGATCACCATGGTCGAGAAAGTGAAGTTTTCCGCCGGGATGGTGGTGTTGTCCGAGGACACACCCGTGCCGCCCGTACCGATGTAACGCATTTGGCCGCGACGGTACTTGGGGTCGAAGTCGGCCTGGAACTTCAGCGCGTCGAAGTCGTAGCGGCGCGTGGAGAAGCGTGCCACGCGGCTTTCCATCCACTTGTCAAAACCTACGCCCTCGGGCTGTTCCCAGCTCTTGGGTTGTTGAGATTGTTCAGTCGTTTGGCTCATGGGTTTTCTCCTGTTGATTTCCAATTAGTTCATGACGAAGCCGCCGTTGACGGCAAGCAGTTGGCCGGTGACAAAACGGGCCATATCGGACAAGGCAAAGGTGACGGCACCACTCACGTCGGCCGGCAGCTGTTCACGTTGCAGCGCGCGTTGGTCTACGTACAGGCGGTGGCGGTTCTCCGGCACGTATTGGGTGGCTTCGACCATCACCAGGCCGGGGGCGATGGCGTTGACGGTGATGTTGTCGGCGCCGAGTTCGCGCGCCAGCGAATGTGTCATGGAAATGACGGCGCCTTTGCTCGCCACGTAGGCCAGCAGATTGGGTGCGCCCCAGAGTGCGGTGTCGGATGCCAGATTGACCACGGCGCCACGGCCGCTTTCGCGCAGTGCGGCACGGCAGGCGCGGGTCATCAACCAGGTGCCGCGCACGTTGACGGCCATGACCTTGTCCCAAACGGCAACATCGATGTCGGCCATGCCACGGCCACCGGAATCGGTGACGGCGGCGTTGTTCACCAAGCCGTCCAGGCCGCCGAGTGCGGCGATGGCCTCAGTGGCGCAGCGGTCTACGGAAGCCGGGTCGGCGAGATCAACCTGAACGGCGGTGGCGTCAAACCCTTGCGCACGTAATTGCGCGGCCGATTCGGCCAGCAGTTCGGCCTGGATGTCGGCAATGACCACACGTGCACCGGCTTCGCAGAAAGCGGAGGCAAACGCAAACCCGAGCCCGCGTGCGGCGCCGGTCACCAGGATACGGCGGCCTGCCAACAATGGAGCAGACGATGAAGATGTGGGGCTCATGGATCTTTCTTTTCGCGGGGCGACTGGGTGGCTGCTTTCCCCAATCTTGCGATGTTTCACATATGGAACATCGATTTATTAATGGAACGAGCGAACTTTAATTAAGTTCGTTCTACGCAGCCATGCGTAAAAACACTTACAGCGCGTTTGCCCGCGAAACAAGGCTATTGGCGCGCCGTGTTAACCGGAAAGAACTACAGAGAAACAACCCATGCGCCTCAGTTGGGCTCAAATGCGAGGTCTACAATCGGCCCCCGATCTATCCCACATAACCACGGTTTGTCAGGAGACAACCGCGCTTGGAGACCCTAGATGACCGACACGACGGGCAAGACCGAACAGAAACGTGCAGAACTGCGCAAGGCTGCACTCGAGTACCACGAGTTTCCGCATCCCGGCAAAGTCGCGATAACCGCCACCAAGCAACTGGTGAACCAGCATGACCTGGCGCTGGCCTACTCCCCAGGCGTCGCCGCACCTTGCGAAGAGATCGTCAAAGACCCCAACGCAGCCTTCCGTTACACCGCACGCGGCAACCTGGTGGCCGTGATCACCAACGGCACCGCCGTGCTGGGCCTGGGCGACATTGGCCCGCTGGCCTCCAAGCCGGTGATGGAGGGCAAGGGCGTTCTGTTCAAGAAGTTCTCTGGCATCGACGTCTTCGACATCGAAATCGACGAGAAGAACGACCTCGACAAGCTGGTCGACATCATTGCTTCGCTGGAGCCAACCTTCGGCGGCATCAACCTGGAAGACATCAAGGCGCCAGACTGCTTCTACGTCGAACGCAAGCTGCGCGAACGCATGAAGATCCCGGTCTTCCACGACGACCAACACGGCACCGCCATTTGTGTGGGCGCAGCGATTCTGAACGGCCTGAAGGTGGTCGGCAAAGACATCACCAAGGTCAAGCTGGTGACCTCGGGCGCGGGCGCTGCGGCGCTGGCCTGTTTGGGCCTGCTGCTGAAGCTGGGCATGCCGCGCGAAAACATCTACGTGACCGACTTGGCTGGCGTGGTCTACAAAGGCCGCACCGAGTTGATGGACGAAGACAAGATCCAGTACGTGCAGGACACCTCGGCCCGCACGCTGGGTGAAGTGATTCAAGACGCAGACATCTTTCTGGGCTTGTCCGCCGGCGGCGTGCTCAAGCCAGAGATGGTCAGCAAAATGGCCAAACAGCCGCTGATTCTGGCGCTGGCCAACCCATCGCCTGAAATTGACCCGGCCGCCGCCAAGGCCGCGCGAGACGATGTGATCATCGCCACCGGCCGCACCGACTACCCGAACCAGGTCAACAACGTCCTGTGTTTCCCATACATCTTCCGCGGCGCACTCGACAGCGGCGCCACCACCATCACGGTGGAAATGGAAATCGCGGCAGTGCATGCCATTGCCGAATTGGCTCAAGCTGAGCAGAGCGAAGTTGTGGCCGCGGCTTACGTGGGCGAAAAGCTAGCGTTTGGGCCTGAATACCTGATCCCCAAGCCGTTTGACCCGCGCCTGATGATCAAGATCGCACCGGCCGTGGCCCAAGCCGCCGCCGACAGTGGTGTGGCACTACGCCCGATCACCGACATGGACGCCTACATAGACAAGCTGCAAAGCTTCGTCTACGCGTCTGGCACCACCATGAAGCCTATCTATGACATGGCCAAGAAGTCCACGCGCAAACGTGTGGCTTATGCCGAAGGTGAAGAAGAACGCGTCTTGCGCGCCGCGCAGATCGTGGTGGACGAAGGCTTGGCCCGCCCGACGCTGATTGGCCGCCCAGCCATCATCGCCGAGCGCATCAAGAAGTTTGGCCTGCGCCTGCGCGAAGAGCTCGATTACGACATCGTCAACGTCGAGCAAGACCACCGTTACCGCGATTTCTGGCAGACCTACCACCGCATGACCGAGCGCAAGGGTACAACGGTGCAGACCGCCAAGATCGAGATGCGCCGCCGCCTCACGCTGATTGGCTCTATGCTGCTGCACAAGGGCGAAGTCGACGGCATGATCTGCGGCACCTGGGGCCATACGGCCATGCACCTGCACTACATCGACCAGGTGATTGGCAAACGCGCCGGTGGCTGCGCCAGCACGCCGCAAGACGTGCCTATCTATGCCTGCATGAACGGTTTGTTGCTGCCGGGCCGCCAGGTGTTCCTGGTCGACACCCACGTCAACTACGACCCAACCGCAGAAGAACTGGCCGAGATCACGGTCATGGCCGCAGAAGAAATGATGCGCTTTGGCCTGAAGCCCAAGGCAGCGCTGCTGTCGCACAGCAACTTTGGCCAAAGCAACCAACCAAGCGCCGTCAAAATGCGCCGCGTGCTGGAACTGCTGCAAACCGAAGCGCCTTGGCTGGAAGTGGACGGCGAAATGCACGGCGACATCGCGCTGGACGGCAACGCCCGCTTGGCCACCATGCCCAACAGCACCCTGGTGGGCGATGCCAACCTGCTGGTGTTGCCGAACATTGATGCGGCAAACATCTCCTACAACCTGCTGAAGACTGCGGCCGGCGGCAACATCGCCATTGGCCCCGTGCTGCTGGGCGCCGCGAAACCCGTACACATTTTGACCGCCAGCACCACGGTACGCAGAATTGTAAACATGACAGCGCTCACCGTGGCCGATGCCAATGTGGTGCGTTGATTCACTGAACTAGCACAACAGAAGAGCAAGCACCAACTTCTGTAACTGTATGCCCTTGGAGCCTGCCCAAATTTTGGGCAGGCTCTTGCTTTTTCAGAGCCAATACGTCACACTAGCGCCTTGAAATTTGCGGGTTATCCCGAGGTTTCCGAAAGGTGTGAATGGATGGGGCCGGTGAGAACAACTAGTACAAGCAAGCAATTTCGGGCTTGTATTTTTGGAGTCGCACTTGCCCTTTGCACCAGTTTGGTGCAATCACGTGCGCCCGCGCCGCAAGAGACGGTCGCCACTATTGCAGTGGCTGAACTCCCTTCGCAAGGCCGTGTGACCTACCGATTGATCCATGAAGGTGGCCCGTTTCCTTATGAAAAGGATGGCACGGTGTTCGGTAACCGTGAGCGGCTTCTCCCCAATCGGCAACGTGGCTACTACCGTGAATATACGGTAAAAACCGCTGGCATTCGCCACAGAGGAGCCAATCGCATTGTGTGCGGAGGCCCACCTCAAACGCCAGATGGTTGTTACTACACCAACGACCACTATGCGAGCTTTCGGAAGATCGTCGAGTAGACGTTGCGCCATCAGTGCAAGACAGAATTTTTAGCCGGGGTATATTTTGATGGACGAAATGAAGGCGGAGATGGACATTCCTCTCCGCAATGTAAGAACCAACATCGTGCAGTCGATCCGCGCGTTTCGCGTGCAAGACCTGCAAGATGCGGCCCAAGGTTTGGGCCAACACTTTCTGTATGCCAATTTGGCGAATGCGCAAAGCAAGCAAGATGTGCTGGACATGATTGCCTTGCAATTTACGTTCCCGACGCACTTTGGCAAAAACTTTGATGCGCTCTACGACTGCATGACCGACCCACTGCACAAGTCTGGCCCTCAGCCAGGTTTTGTGGTGGTGCTGGAGCAGATTCCTGCGCACGCCAAGTTCGACAAAGAAGCCCGCGAACAGCTGCTGGACATCTTCCGTGATGCCGCAGATTACTGGGGAGACCGGAAGATTCCCTTCCGATGCTTCTATTCTTTTCTGTAGCCCGTTCTGCACAAAACAGCCAAGCAGAACGGGCGAACGAGGCAGAAGAGGAAGTTGTGGCCGTTGCCGAAATGGCAGCCGACGACGCGGAGAAGATGCCCACCGACAAATTGGTGGACGTATCCCCTCTGGCGCTGCGCATGAGCAGCCCCTTCAACGCAGGTTACTGGCTCGCGGCCGCTTAAGTCGCAAGTCAGCGGTGTAGAACGCTAGCAAACCTGCGTTCTACACCAAGGCAAAAAGCCCGTCGGCGCAAGCTCGACGGGCTTTTTGTTTTTGGCAGAACAACTTCGGACTACGGATGTGGTGCGAGTTGCTGGGCGAGTGCCAGGTACTCCGCAACCGGCACTTCTTCGGCACGCCGCTGAACATCAAACGTTCCGGCAAAGGCTTTTTCCTCCAGCCAACGGCCCAAGGTATGGCGCAGCAACTTGCGCCGCTGGCTAAAGGCTACCTGCACCATTTCCGTCATCAACGGTACCGCCACGACAACCGGGTTTTCAAGCGGCACCATGCGCACCACGGCGCTGTCGACACGCGGCGGCGGGTCAAACGCATCTGGCGGCACAAACAGCACGTTTTCCATGGCATAGCGCCACTGCAGCATGACGGTGAGCCGGCCATAGTCGCTGGTCGCGGGGCGTGCCACCATACGGTCGATCACCTCTTTTTGCAGCATGAAGTGCTGGTCTTGCACCACATCGATGTGCTCCAACAAGTGGAACAAGATGGGCGTGGAGATGTTGTAAGGCAGATTGCCCACCACCCGCAGCTTGCGCGGCGCCACGGCCACACCAAGCGCGCCGAAGTCGACGCGCAGCACGTCCGACTCCACCACCGTGAGTTGCGGATGGTCACGCAGCCGGCGTGCCAGGTCGCGGTCCAGTTCAACCACCGTCAGATGCCCCAAACGCTCCACCAGGGGCTGCGTCAACGCGGCTTGGCCGGGGCCAATTTCTATCATGGCGTCGCCCGGCGCAGGGGCAATGGCGTCGACGATGGCGCCGATAATGCCTTGATCGGTCAGAAAATGCTGACCAAAGCGCTTGCGGGGAATGTGCCCAGAAGATTTCAAAATAGCAGGCCCGTTTTACTGCGGCGACTCGCGCATCTCGACATAGGCGCGCGCGCGAACCTCGTCCACCCAGTTGGCATAAGATTCGTCTAGCTTTTTCTCGCGCAACGCGCTGCGCACCATCTCGCGTTGCTCTTTGGGCGTGAGCTTGAGTTCACGTTGTTCCAGCAGTTGGATCAAATGCACGCCATAACGCGAAACCACTGGATTGGAAACCTGGCCCACTTTCAGCGTATTCAGCACTTCTTCAAACTCCGGCACAAACTGGCCTGGGCTGCTCCAGCCCAGATCCCCGCCCTGGCTGGCACTGCCGTCTTCCGAATATTCGCGTGCGATATTGGCAAACTCGACCTGGCCGGCCTCAATGCGGCGTTTGAATCCAGCCAGACGCTCCACGGCAGCGGCTTCGGTCAACTCTGCATTCGGGCGCAGCAGAATGTGCCGCGCATGGTTTTGCGGCACGGCGGTAGGCATGCCGGACTGCTGCTTGTCCAAAACCTTCAAGATATGAAAACCGGCCGCCGAGCGCAGCACCGCGCTGTAGCCGCCAATCTTCACATCGTGCACACCGTCGACAAACAGCTGAGGGTAGCGGTCGGCGCTACGCAGTCCCAACACACCACCGCTGGTCCGGTCTGGCGCGTCTGAGGCTTCTCGCACCAGCGCTGCGAAATCGGCGCCGCCCTTGGCGCGCACGAGCAGCGCATCGGCCTTCGCCTGCAAAGTTTTGACTTGGTCTGGCGCCGCACCTTCCGGCACGGCAACCAGCAACATGGCCAGGTTCAGTCCCTCGGGGGCCTTCTGGGTTTCATTCTGCTGCTGGCGCAGGTACTGCTCAACGTCCGCATCCGTGACCTTCACGCGCGAGTCAAGCTCTCTTTCGCGCAAACGCGTCAACATCATCTGGTTGCGCAGTTCTTCGCGAAAACGCGTCACGGGCAGGCCTTCCCGGGCGACGCGGCGGCGTAGTTCCGGCACGTCAATCTGGTTCTGCGCCGCGACGGCTTGCTCAGCCTGGTCAACCGCAGCCTCGTCTACCTTGATACCGTTTTCGCGCGCAATCTGCAGTTGCGCCTTCTCCAGAATCAGGCGCTCCAGCACCTGCTGGGTCAGTTCTGCAGTGCTCGGCTGCGGGCCACCTTGTTGCGCCAGTTGCTGAGACAGCCGCGCCAGCCGTGTACGCACTTCGTTGTTGGTGATGGGCTCTGAGTTCACGATGGCGACGATGAAGTCGGCTTGGCGTGCCACCACCGGAGCGGGGGCAGCCGCACTGACGCTGCCAAAGGCGCTACCGGCCTGCCCGGATGGGCGCAAGCCCTGTGCCAAAGCCGGCCAAGCAGCCAACACGATCAGGCTGCTCGCAGCCAGTTGAAAAAAACGATGGTTCATGTTGCGGTTCAAAAATGACGTGGTTCAGTCGTATTGGCCAAAACGACTGGGCGTCGTGGTGTTTTCCCGTAAATACTGGTAACGGGGAATGTTCTCTCGCAGGGCGGCCAGCGGGCTGGCCCCCAAACGCGCAAAGCCGACGAATTCAATCTGGAACAAGATCTTCTGGTTCACAGTATCGGTGCTGCGCTGCAGGCGCTCGATCACGATGCGGCCCAGCCAGCATCCGGCGTCATATTCGAAGCCCATGACCGAATCCACCAACTTGTTCTCTTGCAGACTGTAGTTCAAGCGACCAACGCTGTACCAGCGCCCTTCACCCTGCCCTCTGCCAGGGCCGAGATTTTTGCCCTTGTCGCCCCAGAGGTCGTTCAGCGGCCACTGCCAGCTGACATCTACCGACTCACTCTGGTCGCGCCTGTAACGGTAGGCGGCGCTGATGGAGCGGTAGTCGCTCGGACTCCAGCGGCCACTGAGCAGGGCACGCTCGGAACGGTTGGTCTTTTGGTTGTATTGCACCGTCGCGTCGGTCGACCAGCGCTTGTCCCAATTGACCGAGGCGCCAACCAGGAAATCGCTCAAGCGGTCGGTGACAGGCGCCACACCCGGCATGGTGACCAACTGGTCTTTGAAACGCACACGTTGCGCCACCCCGAAACGGGCATATTCTTCGGCCGTGTCGGCGTTCAAAAACCGCGTGGTCAGGCCCAGGGTGAGCAGGTTGCTGTCAGAAATACGGTCATGCCCGCTGAAGGCGTTTTCCGTGAACACCGTCGCAAAGTTGAAGTCGTTTTGCGCCGCATCGTAGACTGGCAAAAAGTTCTGATCGCGGTACGGCGTGTTCACATAAAACGCGCGCGGCTCCAGGGTCTGGGTCAGGTTCTTGCCAAACAGATTCGTGTTGCGCTCAAAAATCAGGCCCGTATCCAGGCTGAAGGTGGGCACGGTCACCGTGGCGCTGTTCATGCCGTTCGCCAAGCGTTGGTCGAACTGGTAGTTGGTGGTGCTGAACATCAGCTTGGGCGTCACAAACCAACCGGGTGCCAACCAGGGTCGGCTGATCTGCCCGGTGAGGAAGCTGCGCTGGGCGTTGGGCTGCAAGGTCAGCAGTTTGTCGGCCTGAAACTGGGTGTAATCGGCGTCCAACGCATAGTCGAAGCCTCCCACGTCGTAACGCGCGTAGCGGCCCACCCATTGCGGCATGCGGTCATACGGCGGAACGATAGGCGTGGCGGCATCCTGCAGCGTCTGCCATTTCAGCGCACGAATACTGGTGGAAAAATTGCCTGAAGCCCAGGCCAACGAACCTTCATTGGCCAACAAGCGCTCGGTCAACGACTCGCCCTGCAGGCCAAAGTCACTCCAGTAATTGTCGTCACTGACGCGGTTGAGGTTCAGGTTCAGGCCCAGCTTGCCCACACCCGAGATTCCGGTATCAATCGAGCCGGAATGTTTGGCGGCATAACTCCAACGCTCACGGTCACGCAACCTGTCGTCGGGCATGTAGCTGCCACGCAGTGTGCCGTTGTAGGTTGGCTCCAGGTAGCGGAACTCGGCCCCCAGGTCGATGCCACGTTTGGTCATCACCGTGGGGAAAAATGTTGCATCGCGGTTTGGCGCAATATTCCAGTAGTACGGAACAGTGGTTTCAAAACCGTTGAGGTTGTCCAAGCCCACGGTGGGCGGCAGAAAACCGGACTTGCGTTTGTCGGTCAGCGGAAAGCTCATCTCGGGAAACGCCAGCACAGGCACATCCTTGAAGCGCAACACCCCGCCTTCCGCAACGCCAACTTCGTCTTCCATGTCGATGTTCAGCGTACGCGCCTTCAGGATCCAGTCCGGCATCCAGCTGGGCCCCCCTTCGCGGCGGCAGGTGCTGTAAGTGGCGTCGCGCAGCAATAGACGCTTGTCGTCCAGGAACTCGGCCCGCGAGGCATCTCCCTGGCCGCCATTGGCTAGAAATTGATAGGTCGGCTTTTCAAAAAAACCTTCAAAGGCATCAACCTTGAGCTCCAGGCGTTCGCCGGTGTAGATGTTGCCGCCACGGTTGACATACACATTGCCCGAAGCCTTGGCCATGTCGTCGACCTGGGTGTATTCCATGCGATCGGCGCGCATCACCATGTCGCTCTTGCGCATCACGGCGTTGCCTTCCAGCACCAGGTTCTGCTCGGCCTGGCCGGAACTCTTGTCCCCATAATAAAAGGTGGGCGACTGCTCGCGTACGACGGCCGGCACCTGTTCCGCCAGCAACGGGGTGGTGCGCAAGCGCAGTGGCGCATCATCCGCGGCTTGGGCATGGGCAACGCGGCCGCCCGACACCATACACAACAAAGCGGCCACCACGGCCACAGGTGTCCGGGCGAATCGGGCGCGGCCATTGGCGGGCGGGTGGTAAGGCTTCAAAACAGACATCAGAGAAACTATTCGAACGGACAATTGTGCAGCCTTGGCGCAGGTGGATGCCCCCGCATGCACGCCACACACAACAGGCCGAAACCCGCGCACGACGTCCGGCAGGACCGGATTTGTAGAATGGATTATCCATGAGCCACACCTCCTCCCCCGTTTCCCCCGTGTCTACGCCCAACTCATCCACTCCTGCGGCCACATCTGCCGCCATCGAATGGGCTGACACCCAGCGTCAGAGCGCCTTCAACGCCTGGTTGACGGCCGTCGCACCCACTCAGCAGTTGCGCCCCGACACCGTCCGCCTGGCCTCGGCCGATGCCAGCTTCCGCCGGTATTTCCGTGTCGACACGGTCAACGGCGCCAGCCGCATCATCATGGACGCCCCGCCGGACAAGGAAAACAGCGAACCCTTTGTGCGCATTGCCGCGCTGATGGGCCAGGCCGGCCTGCGCGTGCCCGAAGTACTGTCTTGGGACGCCCCGCAAGGCTTTATGCTGCTGACCGACCTGGGCAGCGACACCATGATGGCGCGCATCGACGCGCAAAACCCCACAGCCAACCAGCCGATGTACCTGCAAGCCGTGGACAGCCTGCTGCGCCTGCAACAGGCCTCCAAACCCGGCGTGCTGCCCGAATACAACCAGGCCCTGCTGCAGCGCGAATTAAGCCTGTTCCCGGACTGGTACCTCACGCAGCACCGCGGTGTGGTGCTGGACAACGACATGCTGAACACGCTGTCTACGGTGTTCGAAAAGCTGGTGGCGCACAACCTCGCCGCACCGCAGGTCTACGTACACCGCGACTTCATGCCGCGCAATCTGATGGCCGGCACGGCCGAGCACCCTGAACTCGGCGTGCTCGACTTCCAGGACGCGGTCTACGGCCCCATCACCTACGACATCGCCAGCCTGATGCGCGACGCCTTCCTCACCTGGGACGAAGACTTTGTGCTCGACATCACCGTGCGTTACTGGCAGCAGGCCAAGAAGCTCGGCCTGGTGGGCGCGGCCAGCGCCAGCGGCTGGGGCGACGACTTCGGCGCCTTCTACCAAGGCGTGGAGTGGATGGGCCTGCAGCGCCACCTCAAGGTGGCCGGCATCTTTGCGCGCCTGACCTTGCGCGACGGCAAACCCAAATACCTGGCCGACACGCCACGCTTCATCCACTACATCCGCAGCACCGCCGGCCGCTACCGCGACCTGATCCCGCTGATGCGCCTGGTGGACAAGATTGAAGGCACCACACCTGTCACCGGTTTCGCCTACGGGCGGATGTAGGCTCACCCCCTGGCTACAGTGCTGCGCACTTTCCGCCAACCCCGTTGCAGGGGGCAACACCAGCAGCCTGGCAAAGCCAGTTCTGCGGTGTTTTTGGCAGGGGAGCTTGAGCGTTTACAAAGTGTTAGTCAAATTGACCACCTAAGCAGACTAAATAAGCGTCGACAGCTTCACTATTAATAGCAAAAATGCCTCGTTTTTACTGTCCTGCTCCGCTGACCACGGACGCCACTCTAGACCTGCCGCCCGGCGCCGCGCGCCATGTGCAGGTGCTGCGGCTGCAGCCCGGCGACAGCATTACGCTGTTCAACAGCGGCTTTGGTGCGCCTGCAGAGCTGGCACATCAGGCGACGGGCGACAGCTATGACGCCACCATAGAACGCATGGGCCGCAGCGAGGTGGTGGTGCGTGTGGGCGCCCGCCACCCTGCTAACCACGCCCCGCTGCGCCCGGTGCACCTGGCCGTGGGCATGCCCGCCAACGACCGCATGGACTGGCTGGTCGAAAAAGCCACAGAACTCGGCGTCGCCAGCATTCAACCGCTGTTGACCGAGCGCAGCGTGCTGCGCCTGAGTGGTGAACGCGCCGAGAAAAAGATCAACCACTGGCGCGGCGTCGCCATCGCCGCCTGTGAACAGTCGGGCCACAACCTGGTGCCGCCGGTGTTCGACATGAGCACGCTGAGCGACTGGCTCAAGGCACAACCGGCCACGTCCACCACCACACGCGGCCTGCTTTCGCTGCGCCCCGGCACACAACGCCTGGGCGACCTCGTGGCGCCACTGCCCGGCACCGCCCCGGTGCTGTTTTTAAGCGGCCCCGAAGGCGGCCTGAGCGCAACTGAAGAAGAACTCGCCATCAGCCGAGGCTTTGTGCCCGTCACCCTGGGCGCCCAAGTCTTGCGCTCCGAAACCGCGCCGCTGGCCGCTCTGGCCCGGCTGCTTTGTTAAAGACCCACTCCGACATGAATCTGCATGATCTAGACGGGCTCCCAGGAAACGACGGGCCCGCCGAAGCGATTTCCGTCGCCGACGCCAGCCTGGCGAGCTACTTTCGCGACACCGAAGACGTGGCCGAATTCCCCTCGGCTTGGCGCATAGAACAACAGGGCCCGCTGTTCACCGCACTGCAAGGCCTGTTCCACGGCCCCGCCGGCCTGGTGCGCCTGCGTGTGTGGGTGTTCATGGAACTGCTGGCGCAAGACGCGCAAAGCCTGAGCCGCGAGCAGCTCGATACACTGTTTTACGCCGTGCGCCCCGAAGCGCTGGAAACCGTTTTCAAGCGCTTTCGCGACACCCAACTGCTGCTGTGGGACGAAACCCAGCGCCGCTACAGTCTCACGCCGCTGGCGCAGCAGCTGTCGCAAATCCTCGCGCCGCTGGCACGCGAACCGCAAGACGATGACGACGAGCTTGCCGGCCTGCTGGGTCAGGTGCTGGGTGCCGAACAATTGGGCACGCTGGAGGCCGGCCAGGTGCGCATGCTGCAGGCCCAGTTGGGCCGGCTGCACGACGCGTTTTCCGATGCCATCGCCAGCGGCTCTGAGTTCCGCCTGCGCGAAGCGCGCAAACGCTACGACCGCGCGGCGGCGTTGATCGACAAGGCCTCCACCGCCATCACCACACTCATCAGCAACGCCCACGGCCACCTGGCGCTCGAAAAAGCCGCGCGCACCCTGGGCCAGGCCCAATCGCGCCTGCTGGCCATGGCCAGCCAGTTCAACCGCGCTCTGCAACAGGTCGACCGGCAACGCGTGACGCTGGGCACCACCGGCATCACCAGCACCGACGTGAAACGCTGGCTGCAAACCGTGCCCAAGCCCCACACCTTGCTGGACGGCGCACTTGCCCAAGCTAGCGCCACCTCCATGCTGCTGCAGCACGAACTGTTGGACGTGGCCGAGGCCGAGTTTGAACGCGACCGCCCCAAAGCCCTGGCGCCCGACGAACTGCCCAGCTCGCAAGCCGCGCCCGAGGGCAACCTGCACGCCGTGGCCTTGCCCCAAGAGTTGGGCGCGTTGGCCGGCATGCTTGCCGGTTGGGACCTGGCGGCCGAGCAGGCCAGCCAAGCCGCCGATGCGGACAGCCCCGCCGTGCTCTCGTACGACGTGGCCGATGCCCTGCTGGGCGACCTGCCCGAGACCGCACGCTACGCCCAAATCGCCTACAAGGCGCAGCTGCTGCCGCTGCTGGGCGATGCCCAAGCCACGCAATTGCAAGGCGCCACCGGCGACCTGGCGCGCCAGCCCTGGCGTGTGGTCTGGAACGCCAAACAACGCCGCATCAAACACCCCGCGCTGGAACGCATCAGCACCGGCCAACTGGTCTCGCTGCGTACACCGCCCGCGCCTGCCGTCAATGAAGCAGACGCCAACCCAACACCTTCCGAGCAGAAAGAGAACTAAAACACCATGGACGACGCCGCGCTGCTCATCGCCGAACTCCTCACGCGCCGCTTCCTGCCGCGCACCCACCCGCGTGTGAAACGCGCCCTGGTCAACGCCGAACTGTTTGCGCAGGTAGAACAACGCCTGGCCGATGTGGGCCTGCGCTGGATGGACAACATCTACGCCGAACACGTGAGTGTGGCCCTGCTGCCCGCCGCGCAAAACCCCATTCTTGGCGAGGCCGGCATCAACGCCAACAACAACATGGAACTGCCGCGCGACGGCGTGGCCTTGCTGGTGGTTTTGTGGGCGCTGATCATCCTGCCCAAACGCGAACGCCAGACCAGCCGCGTCGAACCCGATGTGCCGCAAAACGAAATGTTCGCCGGCAGCAAACCCATGCCCGCCGTGCGCGACGTCAGCCCGGTGCTGTCGTACAAGGCGCTGCTCGAAGACTACGGCCCGCAGCTAGGCAAAAAGACCCGGCTCGACGTCAACCTGAAGCTGCTCGAGCGGCAGAACTTCATCGTGCGCAAACTCGACGACATTGCCGAAGGCCCGCTGCTCGACGTCTTGCTTGACTACGACATCCTGGCGCCGCGCATCCTCGATGGTGCGCTGGCCGACGTGCTGCTGCGCGAACGGGCGGAACAGCCCGCCGCCGACGCCACCGCAGCCCCTGAAACCATTCCCGCTGAGAGCTAAGCCATGTTCCACCTGCAAAGCCTAGAACTCGTCCACTGGGACTACTGCCAACGCGTCAGCCTGCCGCTGGACGCCTCCATCATCACCATCGCCGGCCCCAATGGTTCGGGCAAAACCACGCTGCTCGACGCCATGCGCACGCTGCTGGGCCTCAAATGCTCGGCGCCGCGCGACTACAAAACCTATGCGCGCCACGCCGGGGCCAACGTTGCCTGGCTGCGTGCCGTGGTCGACAACCGCGCACAAAACCGCCAGACCTCGAGCCGGCCGTTCGCCAAACAATTGATGTACAGCGACCAGGTCACGCTGGCCTGCCGCATCGAGCGCAACGGCGGCGACTGGCAGCGCCGCTACCTGGTGGTCGAAGGCGACGCCAGCATAGAACAATTGCGCGACACACCCGACAAAGACCTCGGCCTGATGGGCGTGGAGGCCTGGGGCCGCGTACTCGCCGGGGCCGGCCTGTCGCCGGCCATCTGCAAGGTGTTGTCGCTGGAACAAGGCCAGACCGACCGACTGTGCGAGTTCAGCCCACGCGAACTGCTGCGCCTGATCTTCGACGTGTTTGGCGACCAGGACGTGCTCAACGACTACGACACCGCACGCCAGCACCAGCAGCAACTGGCGCGCGAAATGGGCCAGGCCGAACACGAGCTGGACCACAGCAAGGCCCAACTGGCCGAACTGCAAAGCCGCGTGGCCAACTTCAAAAGCTGGCAACACAAGGTGCAGGAGCAAGAGCGCCTGGCCACCGAAGTGGTGCCGGTGCTGGAATGGCAAGACCAGCGCCAGGGCCTGGTCAAACGCAGCCTGGAACAACGCCGCCAGCGCCAGCACGCCGCCAGCCACAAGGCCGAGCGCGCGGCGCAAAGCGCGCAACTGCTGGCGCTGCTGAATGCCCGCACCCAGGCCGACGCAGAGAGCACCCGGCTGCTGCAAGAACGCGATGCCGCCGCCAGCCAACGCGACACCACCCGCGACCTGGAACGGCCGCTAGAACTGTTGGCCAAACGCGAAGCCGAACTGCTGGCCCTGGTCGACAAGGAAAGCGACGCCGAAGCGCTGACCGCACACCTAGACAAGCTGCGCACGCAAGAATCGGCGCTGCAGCAAAAGCACAGCGCCTTACTACAAAAACGAGAGCTTGCCGCGCAATCACACGCTGCGCTGGAAGGCCAAAACACGCCACCTATTCCGGACGACGCCCGGCGCCTGCGCCAGCGCCTGCAGGGCAAAAACATCGCCCACCGCTTCCTCGCCGAAGTGGTGGAAGTGCGCGACGAACACTGGCGCGCCGCAATCGAAGGTGTGCTGCGCGCATCCCGCTGGACAGTGCTGCTGGAAGACGCGGGCGACGTTGATGCCGCCGACACCATTGCCAGCGCCGACCGCTACCGCCACTACATCACCGCGCCCGGCGACACCGCGCCCGCAGGCGACGCCAACAGCCTGCTGGCGCACATACGCTTCGACGCCAAGGTGCCGCGCTGGCTGATCCAGCAACTGCAAAACCTGCGCTGTGTGGACAGCCCCGCCGCCGGCCGCAAAACCAGCGGCAACTGGATCACGCCCCAGGCTTATAGCTTCGATGGACGTGGCGCACGCTCCATGTGGGTGGAACCACGCGACCACCAGTTCGGCGCCGCCGCCCTGATCGCCCGGCGCGAAGCCGTGGAGCGCGACCTGCGCAGCCTGGACGCGGCACTAGGCCCTCTAGGCCAGGAGCTGCGCGAAATCCGTGTGCAGATCAAAGACTGCCAACAGTCCCTGGCCGGCCACAGCGCGGCCCAGGAACTGGGCCAGCGCAACGACGAGTTCAGCGCCGCCAAGCAGGCCCTGCCCGCCGCCAAACAGGCACGCATTGCTGCGGCCCAACACTGGCAAACGCTGGACACCGCCTACACCGCCGCCAAAGCACGCCACCAGGAAGCCGACACCCAGTACCGCCAGTTGGAGCAAAGCCAGCGCAGCAAAAACCAGGAGATGGACCGCCTGACGCTGGACCTGGCCACACGCCGCGGCCAACACCGGGCCGATGTCGATGCCTCGGGTCTGCAGCGGCAAAAGTTCCCGGCCCACTGGTTGCGACCCGAGAAGGTACAAGACCTGGTGCGCCAGTACCTGAACGCCACCCAGGCGCGGCTGCGCCTGCAGTCTGTGCACGACGAGCTGCAGCTCGACACCTGGGAAAAAGACGCCACCGTGGAAGAACGCTTCCGCCGCATGGAAACCACGGTGCGCGAACAGGGCTACAACCTCGACGACCACAAAGCGAAAAACGCCCAGGCCGCAATTGCCGTGATGAACGCGCGCGAAAGCTACATCGAAGTGCTGCGCAGCACCGTGCGCCGCTACCGCAAGAACATCCAGGAGCTGGGTTTGCTGGCGGGTGTGGACGTCAACGCCGACCTGCCCTTGCTGGAGAACGAAGACACCGTGCTGGCCCAGGCCGGCCTGAAGGTGCATTTCAACTTCGACGGCAAGGGCAGCATAGGCCTGAACGATGGCGAAGCCTCGGGCGGCCAACAGGTGATCAAGTCGCTGATCCTGCTGGTGGGTTTGCTCAAAGACGAAGAAAGCGCCTCGGGTGGCTTTGTCTTCATCGACGAACCCTTTGCCCACCTGGACGTGCGCAACATCCAGCTGGTCGGCCACTTCCTGCGCTCCACCCAGGCGCAATACGTGCTCACCACACCGATCACGCACAACCTGGAAGTGTTCGAACCCGCCGAGATCACGCTCATCACCAGCAAAAAGCCCAAAGACTCGCGCTGGGCGCCGCCGATTGCGGTGGCCAAGCGGCGTGGGCCGGTGGAGTTGAAGGCGGCATAAGTCCAGAGGCGGCGATCTCAACAGCAGTCTTATGATCGCCGCATGAACCGCAACCTCTGGCTGCTGGCGCTTTGCCAGGGACTTTTTCTCACCAACAACGTCACCTTCATTGCCATCAACGGCCTGGTCGGCCTGAGCCTGGCGCCCAGGGGGTGGATGGCCACGCTGCCGGTGATGGGTTATGTGGTGGGCGGCGCGCTCAGCACCGGCCTGGTGGCGCACACACAGGCGCGCTGGGGCCGCAAGGCTTCGTTTCAGCTGGGGCTGGTCGTCGCGGTGGCATCCGCGCT
>NZ_JBMOXA010000025.1:0-73794 GCF_049316285.1 Variovorax sp. HJSM1_2
CGGGCGTGGGGGCCACAGTTTCGCCGCCGGGCCGCCCCAAGGCGAAACGCGCCCCCTCGGGGGGCAGCGAGGACACGCCAGTGCCGAGCGTGGGGGCCACATTCTTCCAGTGAAATTGCACGGTGTGGCGCAGCATCAAACCGGCTTGCGCGCAGGCGGCGGCGTCTTCGTCCGTGGTGAACAACAAATGCAGCGTTGACAGCTCTTGCTCGCTGCAGCATTGCACCAGGGCCTGCACCAAGGCTGTGCGTGCCGCCGCGTCGCGTGCCAGCAAACGTGGGCCGGGCACGGGGGTAAACGGTGCGGCCACCAAGGCCTTGGGGTAATAGGGCACGCCGTGTTCTTCGTAGGCGCGGGCCCAGGCCCAATCGAAAACATATTCACCGTAAGAGTGGTCTTTGAGGTAGAGCGCGCAGGCAGCGTGTAATACGTCGTCCAGCCACAGGGTGATGAACTGCGGCGTCCAGCCGGTGCGCGGGCTGGCGCAGCCGCTGGTGTGCATGGCCAGCAGGTATTCGTGGCGCATGAACGGCCCGGCTTGGGGATGCAGGGCGAGCAATGCATTCCATGCCGCAGCCTCTATCGCGGCCGGCGAATCGACGACCCGAATGACATAATCAAGTCGTTTCATACCCGGGCGCTCCGCAGCCTTTTTGGCAAGACGGCACTGGCGTCGTTTATTTCTAACCCGGTACCTTCAGTTTTCATGACGCTCAAACTCTGTGTAGCCCAATTGAATTTTGTGGTCGGCGACCTGGCCGGCAACGCGCAAAAAATTGTTGATGCGGCGCACACCGCCTACACCGAGGGCGCGCGTGTACTGCTCACCCCCGAACTGTCGATTTGCGGTTACGCCGCCGAAGATCTTTATCTGCGCCCATCGTTTGTGGCGGCCTGTGATGATGCCGTGAAAACAGTGGCCCGTGAGACCGCCGGGTTAAAAGGCATGGCCATCGTGGTCGGCCACCCGCAGGGGGGCGACAGCCGCACACGTTCGGTGGCGGTGCAGCAGCGCTTCAATGCGGCCAGCGTGATCCGCCACGGTGTGGTCGAGCAAACCTACGCCAAGCGCGAATTACCCAATTACCAGGTGTTTGACGAGCGCCGCTACTTCACGCCAGGCCATGGCGTTTGTGTGTTTGAAGCCGGCGAAGCCGGGCATGCCGTGCGCATAGGACTGTTGATTTGCGAGGATGCCTGGTTTGAAGCCCCCGCATGCGCAGCCCAGGAAGCCGGCGCACAAGTGCTGGCGGTCATCAACGCTTCGCCTTTCCACGTGGGCAAAAGCGGCGAGCGTGTGGCGCGTATGGCAGAACGTGCAAAGGCGACGGGTTTGCCTTTGGTTTATGCGCACCTGGTGGGCGGGCAGGACGAGGTGGTGTTTGACGGCGCATCGTTCGCGTTGAACGTGAATGGCCAACTCGCCGCGCGTGCTGCGGCCTTTAAGGAAAATCTGCTTTACACGCAGCTGGAGAGTGTGGGGGCTGCTGCGAATTTTGTAGTGGATGCGGCGAACATCAGCCCAGACCGCAGCCCCGAGGCTGACCTGTGGGACGCCCTGGTATTGGGTGTGCGCGACTACTTGGGTAAAAACGGTTTTCCGGGGGCCATCCTGGGTTTGTCGGGCGGTATCGACTCGGCCTTGGTGCTGGCCATCGCGGTCGACGCGCTCGGCGCC
The DNA here is from genome assembly GCF_049316285.1 of Variovorax sp. HJSM1_2. Taxonomy (NCBI): domain Bacteria; kingdom Pseudomonadati; phylum Pseudomonadota; class Betaproteobacteria; order Burkholderiales; family Comamonadaceae; genus Variovorax; species Variovorax sp. HJSM1_2. The sequence goes on from NZ_JBMOXA010000025.1 coordinate 1,679, forward strand.
GAGCGTGTGCGCACGGTGATGATGCCTTCGCCCTATACCGCCGACATTTCGTGGATTGACGCGCGTGACATGGCCGCACGTTTGCAGGTGCGCTACGACGAAATTTCCATCGTGCCGGAGTTCGAGGCCTTCAAGGCATCGCTGGCCGGTGAATTCAAGGGCTTGGCGGAAGACACCACCGAAGAGAATATCCAGGCGCGTGTGCGCGGCGTGATGCTGATGGCGCTGTCGAACAAGTTTGGCAGCATCGTGCTCACCACCGGCAACAAAAGCGAAATGGCCACGGGTTACTGCACGCTGTACGGCGACATGGCCGGCGGTTTTGCGGTCATCAAAGACGTGGCCAAAACGACGGTGTTTCGCTTGGCGCGCTGGCGCAACGAAAACGACCCGTATGGCACGGGCCAAAACCCGATTCCGGAGCGCATCATCACGCGTCCACCGAGTGCCGAACTGCGCCCGGACCAGACCGACCAGGACAGCCTGCCGCCGTACGAGGTATTGGACGCGATTCTGGAGCGTTATATGGAGAACGACCAGCCCCTCGAAGAGATTGTGGCCGCGGGCTTTGCGCGCGCCGATGTGGACCGTGTCACCAAGCTCATCAAGATCAACGAATACAAGAGACGCCAGGCTCCAGTAGGGATACGTGTGACGCACCGCAGCTTTGGCAAGGATTGGCGCTATCCTATAACCAGCAAATTCCGCGCTTGATTTCGCGCCCAGATCAGCCGTGCACTTTGTCGACTTCGCCAGGCTTGCATACGCCATGCCCGCGCCTCGTCTTCGCGTTCACGCGTGATCTGGACACGAAATCCAGAGCAGCCTCCCGCAGATTGAAAAATGAAGGAACAACCATGAAACAAATTACCGCCATCGTCAAACCGTTCAAGCTGGAAGAAGTGCGTGAGGCCTTGGCTGAATGTGGCGTGACCGGCCTGACGGTGACCGAGGTGAAAGGCTTTGGCCGGCAGAAGGGCCATACCGAGTTGTACCGCGGCGCAGAGTATGTGGTCGACTTTCTGCCCAAGGTCAAGGTCGAGGTGGTGGTCAATGGCGACGACGTGGACCGCTGCGTCGACGCCATCGTGCGGGCTGCGCGCACCGGCAAGATCGGTGATGGCAAGATCTTTGTCACCAGCGTGGAGCGTGTGGTGCGCATCCGCACGGGTGAGCAAGACGAGGCGGCTGTTTAACACCGTCGCCGCTGCGGGGCACGATGGCCCCGCTTCAGATCACCTTGCGTAGCGGCGTCTCGGTGGCATTCATGCCCGCCGCTTGCACCAGGCTTTGCAGCAGCGCAATCGGGTCGTCCGATGTCTGGATCAAGCTCATCTGCCAAGCGTTCATCAGTTCGCTTTCCACGGTGCTGGACAGGAACTGCAGCAGGGCGTCGTAAAAGCCATTTTGGTTGAGCAGGCCTACCGGCTTGTCGTGGTAGCCCAGTTGGCGCCAGGTCCACACCTCAAAAAACTCTTCCATCGTGCCAATGCCGCCCGGGATGGCCAGAAACGCATCGGCGTGTTCTGCCATCAAGGCCTTGCGCTCGTGCATGGTGTCGACGATGTGCAGTTCGGTGCAGCCGTGGTGCGCCAGCTCCTTGTCGACCAAGGCCTTGGGAATGACGCCCACCACGCGGCCACCTGCGGCCAAGGTGGCATCTGCCACCACACCCATCAGCCCGCTGCGGCCCCCGCCATAGACCAACTGGCCGCCATTGCTGCCAATCCAGTGGCCTACACGTGCGGCGGTGTCGGCAAACTCTGGCTTCGCACCGGGGCGCGAGCCGCAATAAACACAAACTGAAAATGAAGAGGTCATTTGGTCATCAAGTGAAAAAGGGCGCCACCCCAGGCCGTGGCGCTCAACAGCAGACTCAGCAGTACTGCGGCGCTACCCATGTCTTTGGCGCGTTTGGATAAGTCGTGCCACTCGGGACCAATCCGGTCCACAACGGCTTCAATGCCCGAGTTCAGCAACTCGACGATCAGTACCAGCAGCACCGAGCCCGCGAGCAGTGTGTATTCCACCCAGCCTTGACCGAGCCAGAATGCGGCCGGGAGCAGGACCATGGCGGCGAGTGCTTCCTGTCGAAACGCGGTTTCCAGCCAAGCTGCGCGTAAACCGGCGAGTGAGTAGCCAAAGGCGTGCCAGACGCGGGCCAAGCCTTTGCGGCGCTTCTGAGCGGTCGGGTCTTCGATGGGGTTTGGGCTGGGCATGGCCTTGGGTGGTGACGGTTCAGCGGATTTGCCGTTCAGCGGCTCAGCGGCATGGACGGCACCAGGCGTGTACCGGCCCAGGCGTCATGCAAAAACTGCCGTTCCGGGTGAAACCGGCTGAGCAAGGCCCAAACCAGGACCCAACCGAAGAAGATCACGGCCACTTCGCCCCCGGAAAGGCCAAACGGTGCGATGGCGGCCAGCGGTGGCAACACCCACAGCCAACTCAGTGCAAAGCGCAGCAGCGCACGCCGCTGGGTGATGGGCCGGCCGGTGCGATCGGTCACGCGGACGTTCCAGGTTTTCATGGCCAAGGTTTGCCCTTTGGCCCAGAACCAAGTGAAGTAGATGCCAAACACCAAAAACAGAAAAGCCTGCAGTCCATGCCGATTGTCCAGGGCATTGCGGGTCTGGGTCAGGGCGCCGAAAAGGTAGCCGGAGATGAAAACCACACCAAACATCAGCATGCCTTCATACATCCAGCAAGCCATGCGGCGGCGCAGGCTGGGGGCGAGCAAGGGCATGGCGGTTGCGTGTGCAGTGGGCGGGGCAGTGGCAGCAGCGGGGTCGGCAGCGGTCATGGCTAAGAGGCGTTGAGTGCGATGCGCGTTGCGGCGCTGTGGACGAGAAGTGCGGCTTTTCTGGAAAGCTTGCAATGTACCGCAAGCGCATGAGCATTTTTCGCCTGCACCCGAGGGGCGCAAGCTGCAGTCAGCGAGCCAGAAAGAAAGGATGGTGCAGCCTCTAGCCGAGTTGCCGCGGCGCAAACGCTGATGGCGCGGTCAGGGCTGCTGGGGTAGCAGCGTGGTGGGGTCAACGTTGCGATGCTCCATCGGGGGTGTGAGTTGCACGGGTTGCCCTGGTTTTTGCTCCGCATAGGTGTTGGCCAGTTTCGGGCGGGTGACTGAACGCACGGCGGGCGCAGCGCCTGCAGGGGGCTTGGGTGCCTGCTCTGCTAGCTTGTGTTTTTCATCCTCGCTGAGGGCTTGGTAGGCCTCCCATTTGGCCTGCTTCTCAGTCGGGTCAAGTCGTTTTGTTTCAGCGAAATTGAGGCGTGCGCGGTTGCGCTCGGCCACGCTCAAGCCAGCCCATTCCGTCATGCGCTCCTGCAGTTTTTGCTGTTCTTCGGGCGATAACTTGTCAAACCGAGCCGAAAGAGCCATCCATTTGCGCTTGTGTCCTTCGCTGATCCCGCCCCAACTGGCTTGCAGGGGGGCCAGCGCCCTGCGTTCTTGGGTGGAGAGTTCATGCCACTGTGGTCCTATGGCTGACGCGCGTGGCGCGGCTACGGGCGCCTTGACGGCGCTGGGTGCCGCGCTTGCTTGCGTTTTCGCCGGGTCCTGGGCTTGGGCTGCTAAAAAAGTGCAGCACAATGCAGCCGCGAACAGCCGTGGGTACAGTTGAAGTGGCCGCGTTTCTGTCAGGGGAGCGAAGCCGGTGCTAGGGAACTCGACATGCGCGCTGAAACCGACTGCACGCGAAATGGAGCGCGACATTACTGGGTGGACTCCCGGTTGGTTTTCAGGAATTCGAGAAAGCCGGGGTCGGTATAAGCCGCAGTGGGCAAGTCATCGGTCAACAAGGCGGTATCGACGTCGGCCAACTCCGAAGCCCGGTTATCGTCTTGCACCCACTGGATCATCAGCAAGCCCACGAGCAGCAGCAGCAGCGGAACCAACGAGGCCAACCAGCCCAAGGGACTCTGCTCTCCATCACCCAGGGTTAGCGTGGCGCTGCCACCGTTGGAATTCATGGCAACTGCGGGGCGAATCTGTGGAGCCAACTTGCGTTGGGATAGGGCACGTTCACGGCTGGCGCGCAAACGTTCACTGATATCGTAGGGCAGGGCAGACGTTGTGTCATCCAGCCGAGCGCACACCAACCGGCCGAAACGGTCTTCAACAGCCGGTATTTCCCGCGAAGTGACGTTGATCATAGATGTATTCCTCGTTCCCTCAGCGCTTTGCTGAGCGCCTGTACTGCACGTGAGCAATGGGTTTTGACGCTTCCCTCAGAGCAGCCCATGGCTGCGGCTGTCTCTGCGACATCCATTTCCTCCCAATAACGCATTAAGAAAGCTTCTCGTTGACGGCCTGGTAGCTCTTGTATCTGTGCCTCGATTTCATGCAAGATCTGCGCCCGTCGAGTGCTATCTTCCGCGCTCTCAGTGCGCTGTGAGTCTTCAACTATTTGTAAAGTTTCAAGCAAATCGAAACTTCCGTCTTCGCCATTGCCTTCGAACTCGCCCATGTTGACAAAAAGCGCACCACGCGTTTTCTGGCGCCTGAACCAATCCAGGGTGCAATTGGAAAGTATGCGCTGGAAAAGCATGGGCAACTCACCAGCGGGTTTGTCGCCGTAGTGCTCCGCCAGCTTGAGCATGCTGTCCTGGACGATATCCAGGGCCGACTCTGTATTGCGAACGTGAAACAGCGAGCGTTTGAAGGCCCGCTTTTCGACGCTTTTCAGAAAGTCGGAGAGTTCTTGTTCTGTTGCCAAAAGGGTGGCGCCGTGAGGCTGTCGTGTGGGGCAGAAGCAGTGCGCGTTATGCAACGGGCACATCAGGTTATTCGACAGAATTATGTCATCCTGAAATGAATTTCCGGGCAGCGGCCGAAATGCCTGCGGCGCAATGCCATAATGCTGGCTGCAATTCAAAAGGCAAACGGGTCACGGTCCGGCAACGCAAGCATGTTGCCCATGGCTGCTGGTCCTAAGTTCTGACACGGCTTCACAAGAGCTCAGTGAAAGAGCACCCAAGGTATTTCGTTAGAGAAATTCACAAAGGTTGATCATGGAAAATTCCAAAGCCGACATCGCTTCGGCCGCACAGTCCGCCGCACGCGCAAGCCAATCCGCTTCCGTCGATCTGATGGGCGCCGAGATTCTGGTCAAGTGCCTCCAAGCCGAAAACGTCAAGCATATTTGGGGTTACCCAGGCGGCGCGGTTCTGTACATCTACGACGCTTTCTACAAACAAGACACTATTCAGCACGTGCTGGTTCGGCACGAGCAGGCTGCAGTGCACGCCGCAGACGGTTATGCCCGTGCCACGGGTGACGTCGGTGTGGCGCTGGTCACATCCGGCCCTGGCCTGACCAACGCGGTCACCGGCATCGCCACGGCCTACATGGACAGCATTCCGATGGTCATCATCAGCGGCCAGGTGCCGACTGCGGCCATTGGACAAGACGCTTTCCAGGAGTGCGACACGGTGGGTATCACCCGTCCTATCGTCAAACACAACTTCCTGATCAAAGACGCGAAAGACATCGCCATCACGCTGAAGAAGGCCTTCCACGTGGCGCGCACGGGGCGTCCCGGTCCTGTGGTGGTGGATATTCCAAAGGACGTGTCTTTCAAAAAGGCGGCCTATACCGGCTACCCTGAGAGCGTGGAAATGCGCTCCTACAACCCCGTGCGCAAGGGCCACAGCGGACAAATTCGCAAGGCCTTACAGCTGTTGCTGGCTGCCAAGCGACCCTATATCTACACCGGCGGTGGCGTTTTGCTGAGCAATGCTTCGCAGGAGTTGCGCACGCTGGTCGATATGCTCGGATATCCCTGCACCAACACGTTGATGGGTTTGGGCGCGTATCCCGCATCGGATCGCAAGTTCCTGGGCATGCTGGGCATGCACGGCACGATTGAAGCCAACAACGCCATGCAGAACTGTGATGTGCTGCTGGCTGTCGGTGCGCGTTTTGACGACCGCGTGATCGGCAATCCCAAGCACTTCGCGCAAAACGAACGCAAGATCGTCCACATCGACATCGACCCCTCGAGCATTTCGAAGCGCGTGAAGGTGGATGTGCCTATCGTCGGCGACGTCAAGGACGTGTTGACCGAGCTGATCGCCATGATCAAGGAATCTGGCCTCAAGCCCGATGCCAATGCTTTGGGCAGCTGGTGGAGCACGATTGAAGGCTGGCGCTCGCGTGATTGCATGAAGTACAGCATGGGCAACGGTGACGTGATCAAGCCGCAACGCGTGATCGAAACGTTGTGGAACATGACCAAGGATGTGGACACCTACATCACCTCCGATGTGGGCCAACACCAGATGTGGGCCGCGCAGTACTACAAGTTTGACGAGCCACGCCGCTGGATCAATTCCGGTGGCCTGGGCACCATGGGTGTGGGCATTCCTTACGCCATGGGCATCAAGCTCGCCAAGCCGGATAGCGAAGTGTTTTGTATCACCGGCGAAGGTTCGGTGCAGATGTGTATTCAGGAGCTTTCGACCTGCCTGCAATACAACACACCGATCAAGATCGTTTCGCTGAACAACCGCTACCTGGGCATGGTGCGTCAGTGGCAAGAGGTGGAATACGCCGGCCGCTACAGCAGCAGCTACATGGATGCCTTGCCCAACTTCGTCAAGCTGGCCGAGGCCTATGGCCACGTCGGCATGTTGATCGAACGCCCGGAAGATGTCGAGCCCGCATTGCGTGAGGCGCGCCGCCTCAAGGATCGTACGGTGTTCATGGACTTCCGTACCGATCCCACCGAGAACGTGTTCCCTATGGTGCAGGCCGGCAAGGGCATCACCGAAATGTTGCTCGGTTCAGAAGATCTTTGATCTGAATCTGGGTTCAGCGCTACAACCAACTTTTTGACGAATCTATTGCCTGCCAAGCCCGTGCATTACCGTGCACGGGGGAGGGCAGCGAAAAGAGGAATCACACATCATGAAACACATCATTGCGGTTTTGCTCGAAAACGAGCCTGGTGCTTTGTCGCGCGTGGTGGGCTTGTTCTCAGCCCGCGGCTACAACATCGAATCCCTGACGGTGGCTCCCACCGAAGATCCCAGCCTGTCACGTATGACGATTCAGACCACGGGTTCTGATGACATCATTGAACAGATCACCAAACATCTGAACCGCCTCATCGAAGTGGTGAAAGTGGTGGACCTCTCTGAAGGTGCCTACACCGAGCGCGAACTGATGATGGTCAAGGTGCGTGCGGTGGGCAAGGAGCGCGAAGAGATGAAACGCATGGCCGATATCTTCCGTGGCCGCATCATCGACGTGACCGACAAGAGCTACACCATTGAACTCACAGGCGACCAATCCAAGAATGATGCATTCTTGGAGGCCATCGACCGCGGCGCCATTCTGGAAACGGTTCGCACCGGCTCCAGTGGCATTGGCCGCGGCGAGCGCATCCTGCGGGTTTAAACGAATCGTCCGTGCGTGTTCTGACAGGCTCAGCGCGAACGGATAATGGACGGCGATAGTTGTTAACGTTCGCCTTGAGCCTGTCAAAAATAGGCATTTCCGCCAGAACTTATTTCGGAGTACATCATGAAAGTTTTTTACGACAAGGATTGCGACCTGAGCCTGATCAAGGGCAAGACTGTTGCCATCATTGGTTACGGTAGCCAAGGCCACGCACACGCTCAAAACCTGAACGACAGCGGCGTCAAGGTTGTGGTTGGTCTGCGCAAGGGTGGCGCTTCGTGGCCCAAGGTCGAAAAGGCCGGCCTGAAGGTTGCTGAAGTGGCCGATGCCGTCAAGTCCGCAGACGTGGTCATGATCCTGTTGCCAGATGAGCAAATCGCCGCCGTCTACAAGAACGACGTGGCTCCTCACCTCAAGTCGGGTGCATCCCTGGTGTTCGCACACGGCTTCAACGTGCACTACGGCTTTGTTCAGCCTCGCGAAGACGTCGACGTCTGGATGGTTGCGCCCAAGGCCCCTGGCCACACCGTGCGCGGCACCTACACGCAAGGTGGCGGCGTGCCCCACCTCGTGGCCGTGCACCAAGACAAGTCCGGCAAGGCCCGTGACCTGGCTTTGAGCTACGCCATGGCCAACGGTGGCGGCAAGGCCGGCATCATTGAAACCAACTTCCGCGAAGAAACCGAAACCGATTTGTTCGGCGAACAAGCTGTTTTGTGCGGCGGTACGGTTGAGCTGATCAAAGCCGGTTTCGAAACGCTGGTGGAAGCCGGTTACGCCCCTGAAATGGCCTACTTCGAATGCCTGCACGAACTCAAGCTGATCGTCGACCTGATCTATGAAGGCGGCATCGCCAACATGAACTACTCGATCTCGAACAACGCTGAGTACGGTGAATACGTCACCGGCCCACGTATCGTGACCGAAGAAACCAAGAAGGCCATGAAGGCTGTGCTGAAGGACATCCAGACCGGCGAATACGCCAAGAGCTTCGTGCTCGAAGCAGCAGCCGGCCAGCCTGCGCTGATCAGCCGCCGCCGTTTGAACGCCGAGCACCAGATCGAAGTCGTCGGCGAGCAACTGCGCGCCATGATGCCTTGGATCAAGGCCAACAAGTTGGTCGACAAGTCGCGCAACTAATAGGTTTTGACCTACAAGAAGAGGGCCACTTCGGTGGCCCTTTTTTCGTCCCTACAGATTTCGCGCCATCACAGGCCTGACTTACACTTGTATCAGCAGTTCTATCGGGTCTGCAGGCGCAGGTCGGTATCGAGATCTGGCGTTATTCCAGTTTGCCCGAGACAGGCATTGACTTGTTGTGAACAAACATTTTGAGGACCACAATCATCCATGCATGACGCCAACCATCTAGAAGAAAACCAAGACCCTGGCGTTGTGGTGCGCAAGCGCCGCAAAGGGATCTACATTCTTCCCAATCTGTTCACGCTCGCGGCTTTGTTCGGCGGGTTTTATGCGATTGTCATGGCCATCAATGGCCGCTTCGACCTGGCCGCCGCCGGCGTGTTTTGCGCGATGGTGCTGGACAGCCTGGATGGTCGCGTCGCGCGCATGACCAATACCCAAAGCGCGTTTGGCGAACAGATGGATTCCTTGTCCGACATGGTGTCCTTCGGTGCCGCGCCGGCGTTGATTTCATATGTCTGGGCGCTGAAGGACCTGGGCCGTTGGGGCTGGATTGCTGCCTTCGTCTATTGCGCCTGTGCGGCACTGCGCCTGGCGCGTTTCAACGTCAATACAGCCGTGGTGGACAAGCGCTACTTTCAAGGTTTGCCGTCTCCTGCGGCGGCGGCTTTGGTCACGGGCTTCATCTGGCTGATGAACGAGCTTGAAATTCCCGGTCCCGACGTTCACTGGGTGATGTTCGGCCTGGCCTTGTATGCTGGTTTGACGATGGTGACCAACGTGCCGTTCTACAGCTTCAAAGACATACAGATGAAGCGCAGCGTGCCGTTTGCGGTGATCGTGGCGATCGCATTGGCGATTGCGGTGATCAACATCCACCCGCCAACCGTGCTGTTCAGCGTGTTTGTGGTTTACGGCTTCAGCGGTTATGTGGTTTATGCGTGGCGCCGTACCAAAGGCCAGCAGACCAGTGTGATCAGCACCTCGACCGACGAACCCGATGAACGTGGCCTGCACAAATAAGCCGAGCTCGGTGCCTCAAGCCATATTTGTGTGTTAAGATTTTTCGCATGAACCGTATTTCGCTAGCCCTACTACTAATCCCCTTCGGGCGGAGTTGGTAGAGCGCGCACGCGAAATCTGTCACACGGCCCGATTGCACCAGCAACGGGCCGTTTTTCATGGGGTTGCTGGTTTTGATAAATCCACCAGCGAGAACCTCCAAATGTTGCAGCAACCGTCCACCAAGTACCGTGCCTTTGCCCCGGTGCAATTGCGTGATCGCACCTGGCCTGATGCCGTCCTGACCAAGGCCCCCGTCTGGCTGAGCACGGATCTGCGGGACGGCAACCAGGCGCTGATCGAGCCCATGGACATCGAGCGCAAGATTCAGATGTTCCACACGCTGGTGCGTATTGGCTTCAAGGAGATTGAAGTCGGCTTTCCCGCCGCTTCGCAGATCGAACTCGACTTTGTGCGCAAGCTCATCGACGAAAACCTGATTCCCGACGACGTGACCATACAGGTCATGACACCAGCGCGTGAAGAGTTGATTCAGAAAACCGTGGCCGCCGTGCGCGGATCGCGCCGTGCCATCGTGCACATCTACAACGCGGTTGCGCCGGTATGGCGCAAGGTGGTGTTTGGCATGGACGTGCCGCAAGTCATGGCCTTGGTGAATGAGCAGGTGAGTTTGGTCAAACGCTTGACCGATGCCCAACCCGAGACCGAATGGGTGTTGCAATATTCACCTGAGACTTTCTCCATGGCCGAGTTGGAAGTGTCTCTCCAAGCCTGCGAAACCGCGATTGCCGCCTGGGGTGAAGGTCGTCCCATCATCCTCAACTTGCCGACCACGGTGGAACACGCCACGCCCAATGTGTTCGCCGACCAGATTGAGTGGATGTGCCGGCGCTTGCACCGTCACGCCAACGCTTCGGTGTCTGTGCACCCGCACAACGACCGTGGTACCGGTGTGGCGGCCGCTGAACTCGCCTTGCAAGCCGGTGCAGACCGCGTCGAGGGCTGTTTGTTCGGCAACGGCGAGCGTACCGGCAACCTCGACTTGGTGAACGTGGCCTTGAATCTTTACACCCAGGGCGTGCACCCCGAACTCGACTTTTCCGATATCGACGAGATCCGCCGTACCGTGGAGCACTGCAACCAATTGCCCGTGCACCCGCGCCACCCTTACGCCGGCGACCTGGTCTACACCTCGTTCTCGGGCTCGCACCAGGACGCCATCAAGAAGGCATTTGCGTTGCGCCAAGAGGGCGATATCTGGGAAATTCCGTATTTGCCCATCGATCCCAAGGACCTGGGGCGTAGCTACGAAGCCGTCATCCGCGTCAACAGCCAGTCCGGCAAGGGCGGCATCGCTTATTTGCTGGAGAACGCCTACGACCTCGAGTTGCCACGCCGTTTGCAAATCGAATTCAGCCAGGTGGTGCAGGCCAATATGGACGCCAACGCCAAGGAGCTTGCCGCCGCCGACCTCTGGGCCTTGTTCCGCAAGGTTTATCACATCGACGACGTGGCCACACCGCAGTACCGCTTGGCGGAAGCGGCGGGTCAGCCTCTGAGCATTGCCGCCGACGTGGCGTTTAATGGCCAGACCTTGAAGCTTGAAGGGCAGGGTACCGGCCCTATCGATGCTTTTGTCAGTGCCATCAGCCAGGCGACTGGTCAGTCGGTACGGGTATTGGATTACCACGAACACGCCATAGGCGCGGGCGCCAACGCCCAGGCGGTGGCCTATCTGGAGATGCGTTTTGGCGAACAGGAAACCTGCTTCGGCGTGGGCATTGACAGCAACATCGTGTCGGCCTCGTTGAAGGCGATTTTGTCGGGCATGCAGCGGCAGAAGATGCGCCAGGCCGGTTCCAGCGAAAATACCCGGCACACAGCGGACAATAACCTCGACAAACTTGCCGCTTAACTGCCTCACACCCATAAAAACGGAGCACCCCATGGCCGACAAACTCATCATTTTTGACACCACCTTGCGTGACGGCGAGCAGTCGCCAGGCGCGTCGATGACACGCGACGAAAAGCTGCGCATTGCGCGCCAGTTGGAACGCCTCAAGGTGGATGTCATCGAGGCGGGTTTTCCGGCCAGCTCCGTGGGTGATTTTGAGGCGGTGCAGGCGATTGCGCGCACCATCAAGGACTCCACCATCTGCGGCCTGTCGCGCGCCAACGACCGCGACATCGCGCGTGCTGGCGAGGCGCTGAAAGACGCTGCCAACGCACGTATCCACACCTTCATTGCAACCTCGCCGTTGCACATGGAGAAGAAGCTGCGCATGACGCCCGACCAGGTGTTCGAGCAAGCCAAGCAGGCGGTCCGCTTTGCGCGCAATCTGGTGGCGGATGTGGAATTCAGCCCCGAAGACGGCTACCGCAGCGATGTGGACTATTTGTGCCGTGTGCTGGAGGCCGTCATTGCGGAAGGTGCGACCACCATCAACGTGCCTGACACCGTGGGTTACGCCATTCCCGAGCTGTACGGCAACTTCATCAAGACGCTGCGCGAGCGTATTCCCAACAGCGACAAGGCCATTTGGTCGGTGCATTGCCACAACGATCTGGGCATGGCCGTGGCCAACTCGCTGGCCGGTGTGAAGATCGGCGGCGCACGCCAGGTCGAGTGCACCATCAACGGCCTGGGTGAACGCGCGGGCAATTGCTCGCTTGAAGAAATCGTGATGGCGGTGAAGACGCGCAAGGACTACTTTGGCCTCGACCTGAACATTGATGCCCAGCACATCCTCGCCGCCAGCCGCATGGTCAGCCAGACCACGGGTTTTGTGGTGCAGCCAAACAAGGCCGTGGTCGGCGCCAACGCCTTTGCCCACGCCTCGGGCATCCACCAGGACGGTGTGCTCAAGGCGCGCGACACGTATGAGATCATGCGTGCCGAAGACGTGGGCTGGACCAACAACAAAATCGTGCTTGGCAAGCTCAGCGGCCGCAATGCCTTCAAGCAACGCCTGCAGGACCTGGGTGTGGCGATGGAAAGCGAGGCCGACATCAACACCGCCTTCGCGCGCTTCAAGGAACTGGCCGACCGCAAGAGCGAAATCTTCGACGAAGACATTCTGGCTTTGGTCAGCGACGAAGGCACCTCGTCCGAAGAAATCTACAGCTTTGTTTCGCTCTCGCAGCACAGTGAAACCGGTGAGCGCCCGCAGGCCAGCGTGGTGTTCTCGGTCAATGGCAAGGAGGTGCGTGGTGACTCTGACGGTAACGGCCCGGTGGACGCTTCGCTCAAGGCCATCGAAGCGCACGTCAACAGCGGCGCCGAGATGGTGCTGTATTCGGTGAACGCCATCAGCGGCTCGACCGAAAGCCAGGGCGAAGTCACGGTGCGCCTGCAAAACAGCGGCCGCGTGGTCAACGGTGTGGGCGCCGACCCAGATATCGTTGTTGCTTCCGCCAAGGCCTACCTCAGCGCGCTGAACAAGCTGCAAAGCAAGGCTGACCGGGTTGCCGCCCAGGGCTAAGGGTGAGGGGGCGTCGCCGCTGGCTTCCATGCCGGTTGCTGGCGCAAAACCATCTTCGCAGCGCTTCGACCGTATCGACGCGCTGCGTGGCTTGGCCATGGTCTGGATGACCGTCTTCCATTTCTGTTTTGACCTGCAGCACTTTGGCTACTGGGCACAGGACTTTCGTGGCGACCCGTTCTGGACTTGGCAGCGCACGGCCATCGTCAGTCTGTTTTTGTTTTGCGCGGGGCTGAGCCAGGCGGTGGCGTTTGCGCAGGGCCTGCGCTGGCCGCGTTTCTGGCAGCGCTGGCGTTGGGTGGCGGGCTGCGCGGTGCTGGTGAGCATAGGCTCTTACTGGATGTTTCCGCAGAGCTTCATCTACTTTGGCGTGTTACACGGTTTGGCTGTGATGCTGATCATCGCTCGGCTCACGGCCGGCTGGGGGCGGGCGCTGTGGTGGCTAGGTGCTTTGGCTATTGCATCAAAATTCATAGCTGCTTACGCAATATCAGCAAGCGCTAACCTCATGTTCTTTAACGAACGTTATCTGAACTGGCTGGGCTGGATCAGCCAAAAACCTTTTACCGAAGATTACGTGCCGGTGTTCCCCTGGCTGGGCGTGATGTGGTGGGGCATGGCCTGCGGCCAATGGTTGCTGCGCGAGCGTTTGGCATGGCTGCAGGCGCCGCTTCCAAAGCTAGGCAAACCGTTGGCCTTGTTGGGGAGGTGGAGTTTGTCTTATTACATGCTGCACCAGCCGGTGCTGATGGGCCTGTTGTTGGTGTTTGGCTGGTTTGTCGGACGCCGCTAACAAACCAAGGCGCAATCAAAAAACGCGGCCGGGGCCGCGTTTTTTGTAGGGAACGGTCTAGCCTGCGGGCTTATTCGACCTTGGCCTTGGCGCGCAGTTCTTCCTGGAACTGTGCCAGCTTCTGCTGTTGCATTTGCTGGGCGATCTGTGGCTTCACGTCTTCAAACTTGGGCAACTCGGCGGCGCGTTCGTCGTCCAAACGGATGATGTGGTAGCCAAACTGCGACTTCACGGGGGTGTCGGTGGTCTGGCCTTTTTTCAGCGCGGTCAGCGCGGTGGTGAACTCGGCCACGTAACTGCCAGGAGCAGCCCAATCCAATGCACCACCATTCACGGCAGAGCCTGGGTCCTTGGATTGTTTCTTGGCGATGTCTTCAAACTTGCCGCCCTTTTTCAGGCTGGCGATGATGGCCTTGGCCTCGGCTTCGGTCGCCACCAGAATGTGGTGCGCCTTGTACTCCTTGCCACTGTTGGCGGCGACGAACTTGTCGTACTCGGCCTTCATGTCGGCGTCGGTGATGGGGTTGGCCTTTTGATAGTCGGCAAACAGTTCGCGGATCAGGATCGACTGGCGTGCCAGATCGAGTTGGTTCTTGTAGTCTTCGGTGGCATCCAGGCCGCGCTTTTGCGCTTCCTGCATGAAGATTTCGCGCGTGATGACTTCTTGCTTGAGTTGCTCTTGCATCTCTGGCGGCACAGGGCGGCCGGCCTTGGACAACTGCTGAGACAAGGCATCGACGCGCGACGAAGGCACGGGCTTGCCGTTCACGATTGCCACGTTTTGCGCCAAAGCAGGAACGGCCACCGCGCCCATCACGGCTGCTGTAACCAGAGCAGAAATCAGGTTCTTCTTCATCAAATGTCCTTGAATAATAGTTTTGGCCGCTGACGGCGGCCGAGAAGATGCGTGAACTTAGGGGGTTGAGGTTTCGCGTGCCGGTCAGAGCACTTCAATGGCCACGGCGTGAAGCCCTTGGTCCATAAAATCTTGCAGCGCATCATACACAAGCCTATGGCGCGCCACGCGGCTCAGTGTCGCAAAGTTTGGTGAAGCGATCCGCACCCGAAAGTGGGTGCCGAAGCCGCTGCCATCGGCGCCTGCATGGCCGGCGTGCAGTGCGCTTTCGTCCAGCACCTCCAGCTGGCTTGGCGCCAGCCGTTCGCGCAGGCGCTGCGTGATGGTCTCGGTCGTGGGTTTGGTGTGCGCGGTGCTCATGTGTTTTCGGGCTTGTCTTCGTGCTGGATGTGGCGCGACACATAAACCCCCTGGCCAATGATGAACGCCAGCGGGAACACATAGCCCCACAGCTTGAAATCAACCCATTGCTCGGTGGTGTAGTAGGCCGCGACGTAGCCATTGACGATGGACATGAACACGCAGTAGCCTATCCAGGCCACGTTTAGCCGCATCCACACCGCATCGGGCAATTGCAACTGGCTGCCCAGCATCATTTTCAGGAAGTTTTTCTTCAGCACCCAGACGGCAAACGTCAAGGCGATGGCCATGGCCGCGTACAACACCGTGGGTTTCCATTTGATGAAGCGTTCGTCGTGCAACATCAAGGTGAGTGCGCCAAAAATCAGCACCAGTGCCAAGGTGATCTTGTGCATGGTCTGCAGCTTGCGGTCTATCAGGTAGATCGCGGCCATTTGCACTACGCTGGCGGCCATCAGCACACCGGTGGCCACATAAATGTCTGCAAATTTGTAAGCGCCGAAGAACAGCAGAATGGGGAGAAAGTCGAGCAGTGTTTTCATGGCGTGTTCTGGAGGCGGGATTGCCGGGGTGGCGAAACGAGTGCACCACACCATCTGGAGGCCGTGGCCGAGGATGCAAGTTTAGAGCCTGAATGTAGTGGCAGGTCCAAGCGTTATCAAACACATTGTAGTCAGGCAAGAATTGGCCTGTGATGATCTGTGGGTAAGCGGCGGGCGCTATGGATAAAGTAGCGTCCGGGTGGTCGCTCGGTGTCGTGTAACAGTCGCTTGCCGCTGACTCGTCGGTGACATTTTTCCGGGTTAATCCCCCGCAGGGCTAAGGTGGTGTCGGCAATACTGTCAAAGTCTTTCCTGTAAACGGAAAAGCGAGACAACCAATCCAAGAGACACAGAATTTTAGGAGCCGCCAATGCTGGGTTTGATGCAAGACCAACCACTGCTGATTTCGTCCCTGATCGAGTTTGCCGAACGGCACCATGGCGATGCCGAGATTGTTTCGCGCCGGGTAGAGGGAGACATCCACCGCTACACCTACCGCGATTTGGCCAAGCGTGCACGCCAGGTGGCGAACGCGTTAAACGACATGGCCGTGCCACCCGCTGCACGTGTGGCCACCCTGGCCTGGAACGGCTACCGCCACATGGAACTGTATTTTGGTGTGAGTGGTTCGGGGCGCGTGGTGCACACCGTCAACCCCCGTCTGCACCCCGAGCAAATCGCCTGGATCATCAACCACGCCGAAGACCAGGTGATGTGTTTTGACGCCACTTTTTTGCCGCTGATCAAGGCCGTGGCGGACAAATGCCCCACCGTCAAAGCCTGGATCATGCTGTGTGACGCCGACAAACTGCCCGCCGACAGCGGCATTCCCGGGCTGCAGAGTTATGAGGCCTGGATGGGTGCCGCAGCCAGTATCTACGCTTGGCCGGTGATGGACGAAAACACCGCGTCCAGCATGTGCTACACCAGCGGCACCACGGGCAACCCCAAGGCTGCGTTGTACAGCCATCGCTCCACGGTACTGCACGCCTACGCCATTTCATTGCCGGACGTGATGTGCCTGAGCGCACGTGACGCTGTGTTGCCCGTGGTGCCCATGTTCCATGTCAACGCCTGGGGCCTGCCGTATGCGGCGGCATTGACTGGTTCCAAGGTGGTGTTTCCCGGCCCGGGCATGGACGGCAAATCGGTCTTCGATCTGATCGAAGCTGAAAAGGTGACCTTCGCCGCCGGTGTGCCCACCGTGTGGCAAATGATGTTGAGCCATATCCAAACCAATGGGCTGCGTTTCTCCAGCTTGAAGCGCACGGTGATTGGCGGGTCGGCGTGTCCACCAGCCATGATCCATGCGTTCCAGAACGACTATGGCGTGGAAGTCCTGCACGCGTGGGGCATGACGGAAATCAGCCCCTTGGGCACCTTGTGCACGCTGAAGAACAAACACCTGGATTTGCCTGCCGAGCAACAGATGAAGATTCGCCTGAAACAGGGCCGGGGCATCTTCGGTGTGGACATGAAGATCGTGGATGGCGCTGGTGCCGAATTGCCCTGGGATGGCAAGGCCTATGGTGACCTGTTGGTCAAGGGCCCGTGGACGGTCGCAGGCTACTACAAAGGTGACAACACCAATGTGCTGATCCAGGACGCTGATGGCCGAGGCTGGTTCCCCACCGGCGACGTGGCCACCATCGATGCCGATGGCTACATGCAAATCACCGACCGCAGCAAAGACGTGATCAAGTCGGGTGGTGAGTGGATCAGCTCCATCGACATTGAAAACATCGCCGTGGCCCACCCGGCTGTGGCCATGGCGGCCTGTATTGGGGTGTTCCATCCCAAGTGGGATGAGCGCCCTATCCTGGTGGTGGCCAAGAAGCCGGCGGCTGAAGTGTCGCGTGAAGAGTTGTTGGCGTTTTATGAAGGCAAAACAGCCAAATGGCAAATTCCCGACGACGTGGTGTTTGTTGATGCCATTCCACTAGGCGCCACCGGCAAGATGCTCAAGGCCAAGCTGCGCGAGCAACTGGCCGACTACAAGTTGCCAGGTCTGTAAGCGCAAAGGCCGGCGTGACGGCGCGAGAGACGGCACGTTGGCGCGCGTTTGCTCCGGGGTTTCTCGCCGTGAAGTCTGTCCCAGCCGAGACAAAAACGGCTGGACCTGCAAGCGCAGATTTCTAAAATAAAAATCGAACGATCGTTCTATTAAATATCGAGGTGTCCGCATGACTGCTGAATACAAAGTCCACGGCGATATCGCCGTGATCACCCTCAACAATCCGCCCGTCAACGGCCTGGGTTTTGCCACCCGTCTGGCCATCACCGATGCCCTGGCCAAAGCCAATGCTGATGCCGCAGTCATTGCCATTGTGCTCACCGGCGCCGGCAAGGCCTTCTCGGGTGGCGCGGACATCAAGGAATTCGGCAGCCCCAAGGCGCTGGCCGAGCCCAATTTACTCAGCGTGATTCTGGCGGTGGAGAACTCCGCCAAACCCGTGGTGGCCGCCGTGCATTCCGTGTGTATGGGCGGTGGTCTGGAGCTGTCGCTGGGCTGCCATTACCGCATCGTTGCACCTGGCTGCAGCGTGGCCTTGCCTGAGGTGAAGTTAGGCTTGGTGCCAGGCGCTGGCGGCACACAACGCCTGCCACGTGTGCTGGGGGTGGAAGCCGCGCTGAACATGATCGTCAGCGGCGAGCCGGTGAAGAGTGAATTGCTGGCCAGTGTGCCCGGCCAAAAACTGTTCGACAAACTGGCGGCCTCGGTGGAATCTCTGGCCGAAGAAGCCCTGGCTTTTGCGCGCGAAGTTGCTGCTGTGCGTCCGCTGCCACTGGTGCGCAATCTGCCATGCAAACACCCACTGGGTGATGCCTATTTCGGCTTTGCGCGCAACATGGTCAAGGGCATGGCAAAGAACTTCCCCGCGCCGCTGAAGTGTGTCGACGCCGTCGAAGTCGCCACCAAACAAAAGTTTGATCAGGGCATGCTCACCGAGCGCGAGATGTTCATCAACCTGATGTGGACACCCGAGAGCCGCGCGCTGCGCCACATCTTCGCGGCCGAACGTGCCGCGTCCAAAATCCCCGACGTGCCGGAAGACACACCCAAGCGCGACATCCAGTCCGTGGCCGTCATCGGCGCCGGCACCATGGGCGGCGGCATCGCCATGAACTTCTTGAACGCCGGCATCCCCGTGAAGATGCTGGAGATGAAGCAGGAGGCGCTGGACCGAGGTCTCGCCACCATACGTAAAAACTACGAAGCCCAGGTGAAGAAGGGCAAGCTCAAGCAAGACAAATACGAGCAGCGCATGGCGCTGTTGAGCACCACGCTGCGCTACGACGAAATCGGCCAGGCCGATCTGGTGATAGAAGCGGTGTTTGAAGAACTGGGCGTGAAAGAAGCCGTGTTCAAGGAACTGGACCGGGTGATGAAGCCCGGCGCCATTCTGGCGTCCAACACCTCAACGCTCGACGTCAACAAAATTGCCCACTTCACCAAACGCCCGCAAGACGTGGTTGGCATGCACTTCTTCAGCCCGGCCAACGTGATGAAGCTGCTGGAAGTGGTGCGCGGCGAAAAGACCGGCAAAGACGTGCTCGCCACCGTGATGGCCGTGGCCAAGAAGATCCGCAAAACGGCCGTGGTGTCGGGTGTGTGCGACGGTTTCATAGGCAACCGCATGATCGAGCAATACAGCCGCCAAGCCGGCTTCCTGCTGGAAGAGGGTGCCACGCCCGCGCAGGTGGACAAGGCGGTGGAGAAGTTTGGTTTTGCCATGGGCCCGTTCCGTATGGGTGATTTGGCGGGCAACGATATTGGCTGGGCCATCCGCAAGCGCCGCTATGTGGAAAAGCCAGACCTTAAATACAGCAAGACCGCCGACCTGTTGTGCGAAATGGGCCGCTACGGCCAGAAGACCGGCGCTGGCTGGTACGACTACCAGGCGGGCAAGCGCGACGCCATTCCGAGCGCGCTGGTCGAGAAGATGATTGCCGACCACCGCACGGCGCAGGGCATCACGCCACGCAAGATCTCCGACGATGAGATCGTGCAGCGCCTGGTGTATTCGCTGGTCAATGAGGCCGCGCACATTCTGCAAGAGGGCATTGCCTCCAAGGCCAGCGACATCGACATGGTCTATCTCACGGGTTATGGCTTCCCCATCCACCGTGGTGGCCCGATGTTGTACGCCGACCAGGTGGGCCTGTTCAACGTGGTGCAGAGCATGAACCACTTTGCGCAAAACCCGCTGGACGACGCCAAGTTCTGGCAGCCCGCGCCGCTGCTGGCCAAGCTCGTGGCCGACAGCAAGACATTCAATTGAGGACCGCACCATGACCGCAGCAGTGATTGTTTCCACCGCGCGCACCCCCCTGGCCAAGAGCTGGAAGGGCGCCTTCAACATGACCCACGGCGCCACTTTGGGCGGCCACGCCGTGGCCCACGCCATCCAACGCGCCGGTATTGAGGCCGCAGAGGTTGACGACGTGTTGATGGGCTGTGCCACGCCCGAAGGCGCCACCGGGGCCAACATCGCACGCCAGGTGGCCTTGCGCGCCGGTTGCCCGGTGACCACCAGCGGCGCCACCGTCAACCGTTTTTGTTCGTCTGGCCTGCAAACCATTGCCATGGCCGCGCAACGCATCATCGCCAACGAAGGTGATATTTACGTGGCCGGTGGTGTCGAAAGCATCTCGTGTGTGCAGCAAGAGATGAACATCCACATGCTGCGCGACCCCTGGCTCGACAAGAACAAGCCAGAGATCTACTGGAACATGCTGCAGACCGCTGAACAAGTGGCCAAGCGCTACAACATCTCGCGCGAGCAGATGGACGAATACGGCGCGGCCAGCCAGCAGCGCGCCGCCGCTGCGCTGGAAGCCGGTTTGTTCAGGGACGAAATCGCGCCCATCACCGTCACCATGGGTGTGGCCGACCCGGTGCGTGGCCTCAGCACCAAAGAAGTGACCTGTAGCGCCGACGAAGGCATTCGCCCCGGCACCACGGTGGAGGCGATTCAAGGCCTGCGCTCGGCCTTGCCGGGCGGTCTGGTCTCGGCCGGCAACGCCAGCCAGTTTTCCGATGGCGGCGGCGCCGTGGTGGTGATGAACGAAGACGTGGCCAGCCGCCGTGGCCTGAAACCACTGGGGCGTTTTCTCGGCTTTGCCGTGGCCGGTTGTGAACCCGATGAAATGGGCATCGGCCCGGTGTTTGCCATTCCCAAGGTGCTCAAGCGCCTGGGCCTGACGATGAACGACATCGACCTGTGGGAACTCAACGAAGCCTTTGCCGTGCAGGTGATCTACTGCCGCGACAAGCTGGGTATTCCGGCCGACCGGCTGAACGTCAACGGCGGCGCCATCGCCGTGGGTCACCCTTACGGTGTGAGTGGCCAGCGCCTCACCGGCCATGCCTTGATCGAAGGCAAACGGCGTGGTGCGAAGAAGGTGGTGGTCACCATGTGTATTGGCGGCGGCATGGGTGCGGCGGGCGTGTTCGAGGTCCTCTAAGCATGGCTGCCCCCCAGGTGTCACCTGAGATGTTTGTCGCCATGGCGCGGGAGGCCTTGGCCTCCCAGCCGTTCAGCCAACTGCTGGGCACGCGCCTCAACAGCGTGAGCCCGGGGCAGGTTGAACTGGAACTGGACCTCACGCCGCAACTGCTGCAGCAACACGGCTTTGCGCACGGTGGTGTGCTGAGTTACCTGGCCGACAACGCACTCACCTTTGCGGGCGGCACGGCCATGCAGGTGCCGGTGGTGACGTCGGAGTACAAGGTGAACTACGTGCGACCCGGTGTGGGCGAGCGCTTGATCGCGCGTGCCAAGGCGGAGCACGTGGGCGCTTCGCAAGCGGTGTGCACCTGCGAGGTGTTTGCGGTGACCGCAGGGGTTGAAAAACTCTGCGCGCTGGCCCAGTGCACCATCGCGCGCCTGCCATCCAAGGCGGAGGCCGCTTGACGCTGCGCCGCACGCTCGACTTCCTGCTGTTCGACTGGCTGGAGGTCGAGACGCTGAACCAGCGCCCGCGATTTGCCGACCATTCGCGTGAGACTTTCGATGCCGTGCTGCAAACCTGCGAACGTATCGCCCGCGACAAATACGCGCCACACAACCGCACGGTGGACACCCAAGAGCCACACTTTGATGGCGAGCGGGTGGTGCTGCCCGAGGCCACCCACGCCGCGCACCGCGCGTATGCCGAATCCGGCATGTTGGCGGCTGCGCAAGACTATGCGATTGGCGGCATGCAGCTGCCCTACAGCGTGCAGGCGGCGGCCAATAGCTTTTTCGCCATGGCCTCGGTCAGCATCAACGCCAGTTTGTTGACCACCGGCAATGCCAACCTGCTGATGGTGCACGGCACGCCGCTGCAGCAGCAGGTGTTTGCGCACAATGAGTTCTCTGGCCGCTGGGCCGGCACCATGTGCCTGTCGGAGCCGCAGGCAGGGTCGAGCCTGGGTGACATCACCACACGCGCCGTGCCCGATGGCGAAGCCTTTGCGGCCGACCCGCTGGGCCCGCGCTACCGGCTGGTTGGCCACAAGATGTGGATCTCGGCGGGCGACCACGAGCTGACCGAGAACATCGTGCACATCGTGCTGGCGAAAATCCCGGATGAACACGGTCGCTTGCCTGCGGGCACGCGTGGCATCTCGCTGTTCATCGTGCCCAAACACATGGTTGATGAACACGGCCAACTCACCGGCGTGCGCAACGACGTGGCGCTGGCCGGGCTGAACCATAAGCTTGGGTGGCGCGGCACCACCAACACGCTGCTGAATTTTGGCGAAGGCAAATACCCGGTGGATGGCCGCGCTGGTGCCGTAGCTTATCTGGTAGGTCAGCCCGGTGAGGGCTTGCGCTGCATGTTCCACATGATGAACGAAGCGCGCATCGGCGTGGGCATGGCCGCCACCATGCTGGGCATGGCGGGATACCACGCGTCGCTGGACTATGCACGCAACCGCAGCCAGGGCCGGCCCGTGGGGGCGACAGGTAAAGATGCGGCCAAGCCGCCGGTGCGCATCATCGAACATACCGACGTCAAGCGCATGTTGCTGGCGCAGAAAGCCTACTGCGAAGGTGCTCTGGCGCTGGAGCTGTATTGCGCACGTTTGGTCGACGAGCAACACACGGCCGATGCCGCCACGGCTGATGTGGCCCGGCTGCTGCTGGAAGTGCTGACGCCCATCGCCAAAAGCTGGCCCAGCGAATGGTGCCTGGAAGCCAACTCGCTGGCCATACAGGTGCACGGCGGTTATGGCTATACGCGCGATTTCCCGGTAGAGCAATACTGGCGCGACAACCGCCTCAACATGATCCACGAGGGCACACACGGCATCCAGGCCGCCGACCTCCTGGGCCGCAAGGTGTTGATGGAGCAGGGGCGGGGCCTGCAGTTGCTGACCGAGCGCATCCACGCCACGGTGGCGAAAGCCTGTGACGTGGCCGCATTGCAGAACCACGCCAGCGCCTTGAAGTTGGCATGGCAGCAGGTGCTGCACGCCACAGAGTTGGCTTGGTCCGCTGGCGACCCCAGGCTGGCATTGGCCAACGCCGTGCCTTACCTGCAAGCTTTTGGCCACGTGGTGATGGCGTGGATCTGGCTGGATCTGGCCTGCTGCGCGGCCACAAAGGCGGCGCAGGATGCATACTCCTCGAGCACAGGTGTAAGCTATGCCAACGCCTACTTCTATGCCTACGAACTACCGAAGATTGGCGCGTGGCTACAGGTGGTCGAACATTGCGATTTGACCTGCGCCAATATGCCTGAGGATCGTTTTTAGTACAGTGCCACCATGACCAAAGCCAAAAACATCAAGCGCCTGCAAAACCTCATCTGGGTGCTGGTTTATGGTGGCTTGCTGAGCTTCATACTCGGCCTGTTCACACAACGCGTAGATGCGGAACTGGGTACCTCTTTGTCGTGGTTTGGGGGCGTGGTGGCGTTGCTGGGCTTCGCGCTCATCTACGTGCGTTCACGCCTCAAACTCACTCCTGACTAGCTCTCACTCATCAGCATGATCAAACACATCGTTTTCTGGAAATTCAAAGAACACGCCGAGGGCGCCACGCGCGCCGAAAACACCGCCAAGGCCCGTGCGCTGCTTGAAGCCTGCGCCAACCTGGTGCCGGGCATTCTGAAGTTTGAAGTCATCACCGCCCAGCCCGGTTGTGAAACCACCGAAGACCTGGCGCTGTACTCCGAGTTCGTCGATCAGGCCGCGCTAGACGCCTACCAGAACCACCCGCAGCACGTGGCCTTGAAGCCGTTTATCGGCGCCACGCGCGACACGCGCCAGTGTATGGACTACGTGGTTTAAGGCCAGTGTTGCCGCGCCTATGCCCAAGATAAAAAATCAATAGGAGACAAGCGATGACCCGTACCGTGCAACAACTCTTCGACCTCAAGGGCAAGACCGCTTTGGTGACTGGCGGCTCACGCGGCCTGGGCCTGCAGATGGCGCAGGCGCTGGGCGAGGCCGGTGCGCGCATCATGCTGACCTCGCGCAAGGCGGGCGACCTGGAAGAAGCCTCTGCCTCTTTGCAGGACCTGGGCATAGACACCCGCTGGATCGCCGCCGACTGCGGCAAAGAGGCTGACATCGAGCACCTGGTCAGCGAAACGCTGAACCGCATGGGCGCCATCGACATCCTGATCAACAACGCCGGTGCCTCCTGGGGCGCGCCGGCTGAGGAGCACCCCGTGGCCGCGTGGGACAAGGTGATGGACCTCAACGTACGCGGCTATTTCCTGCTGAGCCAGCAGGTGGCCAAGCGCAGCATGATAGAGCGCAAGCGCGGCAGCATCATCAACATCGCGTCCGTTGCCGGACTGGCCGGCAACCCGGTGGAGATGCGCACCATTGCCTACAACACCTCCAAGGGCGCGGTGATCAACTTCACGCGCGCGCTGGCGGCCGAGTGGGGGCGCTACGGCATACGCGTCAACGCCATTTGTCCCGGTTTCTTCAAGACCAAAATCTCAACCGTGTTGATTGAGACCCTGGGCGAAGAGAAGATGGTTGCCCATGCACCTTTGCGCCGCCTGGGCGACGATGAAGATTTAAAAGGCCTGGCGCTGCTGTACGCCAGCGATGCGGGCAAACACATCACCGGCCAATGGCTGGCGGTGGATGGCGGCGTGAGCGCCGTGCTCGGGGGATAAATTGGCAGAGCAAAAAGTGTCTCTTGGTTTTGGTGTTCCGATTCCGTTTGTCGATCACCTCGGCTTTGAGCTGGTGCGTTTTGAAGACGGCCAATCACAAATCGATTTCAATCCGCGCCCCGAGCACATGAACTCGTTCAACGTAACCCATGGCGGCGCCATCATGACCCTGATGGACGTGACCATGGCGGCCGCTGCGCGCAGCGTGCAAGCCGAGATGGGGGTGGTCACCATAGAGATGAAAACCAGCTTCATGCAGCCCGCCAAGGGTGCGCTGCGCGGCGTGGGCAAGCTGCTGCACCGCACAACCAAGATGGCCTTCACCGAAGCCCAATTGCTCGACGCCCAGGGCCGCCTGTGCGCCCAGGCCACCGGCACGTTCAAGTACGTGCAGCGCCCACCCGCGCAAGCGGAAGACGCCACCCATAACGCGATGCAAACCACCCAACACCCTGCCACCGACTGAGCGACCTCCTCAGCGCTGGTGTTTCTTCTTCTATTTCTTCCCACGATCACCATGGCACAGAACAAACAAATCCTGCTCGACAACCGCCCCCAGGGCGAAGCCACGGTCAGCAACTTCAAACTCGTCACGGTAGAGACGCCGGCGCTGCAAGATGGCCAGGTGCTGGTGCGCCACCACTACCTGAGCCTGGACCCCTATATGCGCGGTCGCATGAACGACAGCAAAAGCTACGCTGCGCCACAAGCCCTGGGCACACCGATGATAGGCGGCACCGTGGGTGAGGTGATCGAGAGCCGCAACGAGCGTTTCAAGCCGGGTGATCACGTGGTCGGCATTGGTGGCTGGCAGCAGTATGCGGTGGTTGATGCGACGCAGATTGGTTATCTGCGCAAGGTCGACACCACACACGTGCCGCTCAGCGCCTACCTCGGCCCCGTGGGCATGCCCGGCGTCACCGCCTGGTATGGCCTGATGCGTATTTGCGAACCCAAGGCCGGCGAGACCGTGGTGGTCAGCGCGGCCAGTGGCGCCGTGGGCAGCGTGGTCGGGCAGCTCGCCAAGTCGCGCGGCTGCCGCGCCGTGGGCATTGCCGGCGGGCCGGACAAATGCCGCTATGTGGTCGATGAACTCGGCTTCGATGCCTGCATCGACTACAAGGCGCACGCCAACGCCCGTTCCTTGTCGCTGGCCTTGAAAGAGGCCGCGCCCGATGGCGTCGATGGCTATTTTGAAAACGTCGGCGGCATGGTGCTGGACGCGGTGCTCTCGCGCATGAACGCCTTTGGCCGGATTGCGCTGTGCGGCATGATTGCCGGCTACGACGGCCAACCCATGGCGCTGGCCAACCCGTCCTTGCTGTTGACGCAGCGCCTCAAGTTGCAGGGCTTCATCGTCGGGGAACACATGGAGGTGTGGCCCGAAGCGCTGGCCGAGCTTGGCAAGGGTGTGGCTACCGGCCGGATCAAATACCGCGAAACCGTGGCGCAGGGCATTGAGGCTGCGCCCGAGGCGTTTCTCGGCTTGCTCAAAGGCAAGAACTTCGGCAAGCAACTGGTCAAGCTGATTTGAACTTCAGGAGCCTCCCATGTCCGACCTGATCCTGCACCATTACCCCATGTCACCGTTTGCCGAGAAAATCCGCGCGGTGCTGGGCTACAAACAACTGGCCTATCAATCGGTGTTGATGCCGCGTGTCATGCCCAAGCCCGAGTTGCAGGCGCTCACCGGCGGTTATCGTCGTGCGCCGGTGCTGCAGATCGGGGCTGACGTTTACTGCGACACCGCGCTGATCTGCGATGTGCTGGAGCACAGAGCGTCCACACCGACCTTGTACCCGCCCGCCGTCAAGGGCGCCACACGCATCATTGCGCAGTGGGCTGACACCAGCCTGTTCTGGGCGGCCATGGCTTACAACCTCAGCCCCAAGGGGGCGGCGGCACTGTTTGCCGGTACACCCGAGGCGGTCGCCAAGGCGTTTGTGCAGGACCGTGCGGCCATGGCCGTGGGCATGACGCGCTTGCGGCCAGGGGATGCCACAGCCGCTTATAGAAGCTACCTGCGCCGGCTGGCCAACATGCTCAGCGATCAGCCTTATCTGCTGGGCGATGCACCTTCGCTGGCCGACTTTTCCGCCTACCACCCGCTGTGGTTCAGCCGTGTCATCAACCCGGTGATGGCCGACATTCTGGACGCCACGCCGGGATTGCTGCCGTGGATGGATTCGATTGCGGCGTTTGGCCACGGCAGGCCCGCAGAGCTGAGTCCACTCGACGCCATTGCAGTCGCCGCCGCCAATACTCCTGCGCCACTGGCCGACGAGCCGTTTGTCGACGAACACGGCATTCCACTCGGCAGCCGTGTCACGGTCACGCCGGAAATTTTTGGCCATGAAGCCACGGAAGGTGAGCTGCTCGCCGCTACACGCATGCACTACACGCTGCGACGGCAAGACGAGCGTGCGGGCACGCTGCATGTGCACTTTCCGCGCATAGGTTATGTGCTGAGAAAAGCAGAAGGCTGAAAGCCGGTCCGGCTTTCTGGATTGGCCGCAGGCAAACCTAACGGAGACAAGTCACCATGCTCCACGATCTCAAAGGCAAGACCGCCGTGCTCACAGGCGCCGGTTCCGGCTTCGGCCTCGAATGTGCGCGCATCGCCGCAGCCCGAGGCATGCAGCTGGTGCTGGTGGACGTGCAGCAAGATGCACTCGACCGCGCCGAAGCCGAACTCACCGCTGCCGGCGCGCAGGTGCTGGCACGCCGGGTCGATGTATCGAATGCAACGCAGATGGAGGCACTGGCCCAAGACGTGCAGCAGCGTTTTGGCGCGCCGCATTTTGTCTTCAACAACGCCGGTGTGGGCGCGGGCGGTTTGCTCTGGGAAAATTCGGTCCAAGACTGGGAGTGGATACTGGGTGTGAACCTGTGGGGCGTGGTGCACGGCGTGCGCCTGTTTGTGCCCATGATGCTGGCTGCCGCCCAGGCCGACCCGGCCTACCGTGGCCACGTGGTCAACACCGCCAGCATGGCCGGCCTGTTGGCGCCGCCCAATATGGGCATCTACAACGTGAGCAAACATGCGGTGGTGAGCCTGACCGAGACGCTGTACCAGGACCTGCGCCTGGTCAGCAGCCAAGTCAGCACCAGTGTGTTGTGCCCATACTTCGTGCCCACCGGCATACACCACAGCGAACGCAACCGGCCCGCAGCGGCGGCTGCCAGCTCTTGTGCCACACAAAGCCAACGCGTGGGCCAGGCGATGGTCGATAAAGCCGTGTCCGCCAGCAAGGTCTCGGCCAGTGATGTGGCGCAGCTGGTGTTTCATGCGCTGGCCGCTGACCAGTTCTATATCTTCAGCCACCCGCAAGCGTTGGGCGCGGTGCAAACGCGGCTGGAAGACATCATGCAAAGCCGCAGCCCCAGCGACCCGTTTGCCCACAAGCCGGAACTCGGCGAGCAACTGCGCGCGGCGTTGCGGGCCGGCCAGAAGTCTTGAAGAAAACTGGTCTCTGGCGCACTATGGATAAGCGGCGATTGCTTTTGAATTGATAGCAAATCCTGCCATGTCGCCGTCCCTGCACCACGCGTTTTTTGACACTCCTCTAGGCCGCTGCGGCGTGGCTTGGGGCACATCAGGCTTGTGCGCCGTGCAATTGCCCGAAGTGAATCCGGCCCGCGCGCTTGAGCGCATCCACAGCCGTGCACCCGGCAGTGTGGAAGCCACGCCGCCAGCGGCGGTGCAGCAGGCCATGGACCGCATTGCCGCCTTGCTTGGTGGTGAGATGGACGACCTGTTGGACATTGCGCTGGACATGCATGGCATCTCGCCGTTTTATCAAAGGGTCTACGCCTTGGCGCGGCAGATTCCCCCGGGCCAGACCACAAGCTACGGTGCCATGGCCGAGGCGCTGCAAAGCCCAGGCTCCGCACGTGCCATAGGGCAGGCGCTGGGCTTCAACCCTTTCGCGCCCGTGGTGCCCTGCCATAGGGTGTTGGCGGCAAACGGCGGGGCGGGAGGTTTTTCGGCGGCTGGCGGGCTGAATACCAAGCTGCGCATGCTGGAGATTGAGCGGGCGGTGTTAGGGCAGGGGCCTGGATTGTTCGACGCGCTCTAGGCTCCCTCTGGAGGGCCGATGCGGCTCGGGGTGTTGATAAGGTTTTCATATCAACCATCCTCAGAATTCATCAGTATCGGTGGCGAAGTGTCATTTTTAGAATCGTTGCATGACCTCAACGACTCAACATCGCTCCATTGAAATCGGGCCACTGCCAAACCCTTTAGACCCCGGCGTACTGCGGCTGTTGGCGCAAGCCGAACCCGCCACCATTGGCCATTTTCGCGAGCACGGTTTCATCCATCGCCGCGTCAAAGCCCTCAACAGTGTGCAAAGAACCGTGGGCACAGCCGTCACGGTCAGGCTGCACGGCCTGGATGGTTCGGTGCTGCACCATGCGCTCGGACAGTTGCGGCCTGGCGACTTCCTGGTGGTCGACCGCGACGGCGACGACACCATCGCCTGTATCGGCGGCGCCAGCGCTCTGGCGGCCAGCGTCCGGGGCGCGGCGGGCATCATCGTCGACGGATGTGTCACCGACATCCAGGAACTGCGCGAGATCGGCCTGCCCATCTGGGCCCGAGGACTGAGCGCGCGCACCACCCGCAGCGAAGGCTTGCGTGGCGCCTTTTGTGTGCCCGTGAGCTGCGGCGGCGTCACCGTTCGACCTGGCGATGCGGTCCTGGCCGACGAAAACGGCATCCTCGTTTTGCCGCCCGATGAGATCGAAAGTGCGGCCTTGCAGGCGATTGCATTGCAGGAGCGAGAAAAAGAAACGCTGATCAAGTTGAGAAACGGGCAGACCTATCCCGAAATTCTGGGCACCACCTTGCACTACACCACCCGAGCCACTTCATGACCACAAAGACCCTCCAGATGCCTGCCGAATTTCCATCGCTTCGCCAGCTTGCCGCTGACCTGCGTTCCGGCAGAACCTCAAGCCTCGATTTGACCCAAGACTGCCTGCAGCGTATTGCCCGCTTCGATGCCGCATTCCAATGCTTTATCGCGGTGTATGCGGATGAAGCCCTGAAGGCGGCCGCGCAAGCTGACGCAGACCTGGCCTCTGGCGTGGACAAGGGGCCGTTGCACGGCATTCCGGTCGCGCTGAAAGACCTGTTCGACATGAAAGGCAAACCCACGACGGCGGGCTCGCCGCTGTTGCTGCAGAACCTGGCCGCACAAAATGCCGAAGTTGTGGACCGGCTTGAACGCTGCGGCGCCATCATCGTGGGCAAGACACATCTGGTGCAGTTTGCGCTGGGCTCCTGGGGTACCAACCAACACATGCCTACGCCGCGCAACCCCTACGGCTCTACTGATGTGACATTGGTCCCTGGTGGCTCGAGCAGCGGCTCCACCGTGGCTGTGGCCGCGAATCTGGTGCCATGGGCGCTGGGCACCGATACCGGCGGCTCGGTGCGTGTGCCGGCGGCGTTTTGCGGCATCGTGGGTTTTAAGCCGACGATTGACGCGCTGCCCAGGCAGGGCGTGTTCCCATTGAGCCAAAGCCTGGACAGTGTGGGTGTGTTGACGCGTTCCATTGACGATGCACACATCTGCTTTGAAGCCCTGCAGCCAGCACCACGAGTGGCCGGCACAGAACCTGCTGCGTCGAAAAGAGTGGGCCATCTGCTGCCGAATGAACTCTCGGCGTTGCTTCCCGATGTGGCCCGCGCTTACGCCACCAACTTGGCGCAGTTGGCGCAGGCCGGTTACACCTTGGTGCCATTCGAATTTCCGGTGGCCATTGAAGCTTTCAAAAGCGTGACAAATGCCATCATGATCACCGAAGGGGCTGCGGCCAACGCGCGTTTTCTGGCAGATGCAGAAGCGCCCATCGATGCGTCAGTTCGCCCGCGCCTGGTGGCCGCGAGCGCTACCTTGGCTGTCGACTATTTGCATGCACAGGAAACAGCCGCCCAGTGGAAACTTCAGTTCGCCGACAGCATGAACCGGCTGGACATCTCGGCCGTAGTGATGCCTACCACCACATGCACCGCGCCGCGTATTGAAGAGGTAGACCACAGCCAGGCGCCGGTGCACTTCACCCGGCCGATGAATCTGTTGGCGCTGTGTGCGCTGTCGCTGCCCGCTGGCTTTGATACGAACGGCCGCCCCATTGGCTTGCAGCTTGTGGGACGTGCGTGGGACGACCGGCGTCTGCTGGCGGTCGCCGCCGCGATGGAAGAAGTGGTGCGCCCTGTCAATACCAGCCCTCTAGAGGTCGTCGATGCGTAAGCTAACTCTTGCCCTTTCTTTGGTTGCCGTAACCCACATGGCGATGGCCGAGGACTATCCGGTGAAACCGGTGCGCTTGATCGTGCCGTTTCCGCCGGGCGGCAGTGTGGATCTGGTGGCGCGCCTGGTGGGCAAGAGCTTGTCCGACAGCTTGAAGCAACCCTTCATCATCGACAACAAGCCCGGCGCCTCGGGTAATATCGGCGCGGACTTTGTGGCGAAGTCGCCGCCCGATGGCTACACGCTGTTGGTGGGCAGCGCGGGGGTATTTGCCGCCAACCAATACCTCTATGCCAACCCACCGTTTGACCCGCAGAAGGTGTTTGCACCGGTGATGCGCGTGGTCGATCAGCCCAATATCCTGGTAGTGAGCCCGAGCTTTCCGGCGAATAACCTCAAGGAGTTGATTGCGCTGGCAAAAGCCAAACCCGGCAAGCTTACGTTTGGCAGCGCGAGTGTCGGGTCGGCCCAGCATTTCTCGGCCGAAGTGCTGATGCAGCAAGCTGGGGTGGAATTGCTGCACGTGCCCTACAAGGGTGGCGCGCCTGCGCTGACGGATTTGATGGGTGGGCAGATCGACTTCCTGTTCGATACGTCACCCACCGCTCTGCCGTATGTCAAAAGCGGCAAGCTGCGCGCCTTGGCCATCACCAGCGGCCAGCGTTCACCGTTGCTGCCGGATGTACCTACGATGAAAGAGGCCGGCCTGCCCAACTTTGAAGTGGTGACGTGGACCGGCATTGCGGCACCAGCCGGCACACCCAAACCCGTCGTTGACAAACTCAACGCCTCGATCAGAGCAGCGCTGCGTGGCGATCTGCGCA
Organism: Variovorax sp. HJSM1_2; assembly: GCF_049316285.1. Lineage (NCBI taxonomy): Bacteria > Pseudomonadati > Pseudomonadota > Betaproteobacteria > Burkholderiales > Comamonadaceae > Variovorax > Variovorax sp. HJSM1_2. The sequence goes on from NZ_JBMOXA010000025.1 coordinate 33,496, forward strand.
AGCAGTTGGAAGAGACTTCGCTGATTCCGGCCGACGGCTCGCCCGAAGACTTCCGCGAGTTCATACGCAAGGATGCGGAAAACTACGAGCGTCTGGTCAAGACCGCAAAGATCACGCCGCAGTAGTTGCGCGCAGTCTAGGGATCACCATCACGGACGCTGCGGCGTCCGTTCTTCATGGTGCAGATCGACTTTGCAGCGGTGCTGTTCAGTGGGTGATGAATTGGTGATGAATGGGTGATTGGCACGCGCCTTGCACCCTATCCTCAAGCTGCGTCATTCGTCGTAAGCTGTTGCTTGAAATTTGCAACGACACCGCCACAGGATAGCCACGAGGTTTGCATCGATGAGATTTACGTTAAGCCAACTGCAAGCATTCGCCTGTACCGCTCGCCTCGGCACCGTACACGCTGCGGCGAAACATCTCAGCCTGACCCAGCCAGCGGTTTCCAACCGCATCCGGGAACTGGAAGACCAGATGTCGATCAAGCTGTTCGAGCGCCACAACCAGCGCCTGCAGGTCACGCAAGCGGGCCGCAACGCGTTGGTCTATGCCGAGCGGGTGCTGGCGTCCGCGCAGGAAATGGCGCGGCTGGATTTGACCGACTCCATCAGCGGGCTGATCCGCATCGGCGTGGACGAGTCCTGTGCCATCGTCGGCATGCCGCACATTCTGCGCGACCTGAAGGAAACCCACCCCAGCGTGCGCGTGGATCTGAAGGTGGGGGGCGGCGCCGAGCTGCTGGAGAAAATCAACCATGGCGAGCTCGACATGGCGTTGCACACCGGCCGCAGCGACCAGGCCAACGTCACCAGTCTTTTTCTCGGGTGGACCGAACACCAGTGGGTGGCGGCGCGCGATGCGGCGGTGCTGCCGGGGGTCTTCACGCCAGAGCAGGCGATCACGCACCGCATCGTGTGCAACCCGCCACCGTCCACCTTGAACGACTCCATGGCCAAGTGGCTGAAGTCGGGCGGCTTTGAAACCGAGGAGTTCAGCCGCTGCAATTCTTTGTCGTTGATGCTGTCGCTGGTGCTGTCTGACCATGCGATCGCGGTTTTGCCGGTGTCCATCGTGCGAGAGCACCTGGCGTCTGGCGCCATGCGTGTGCTCGACAGCCAGCCGGCCTTGCCCGCAGTGGCGTATTACCTGTCATTTCCGGCGCATCACCACAGCGCCACCACCGCCCGGCTGCGCGACATTGCGCAGCGCAACCTGGCCCTTACGCGGTTCTTTTTGCCAGACGTTCGCGCGGCCGAGCAGGGCGCCTTGGATGCCCTGCCCCCGCTGGTGGGGCAGCCTGAGGGGCCGGTATCTACGATTTAACGGCGATGGACTGGCGCGCTCACATCCAGGCGGTAGCGGTAGGTGGCCATGTCGATCAACTCGCCATAGGCTTTGAGTGAGGTTTCCAATGAAGCTTTCAGTTGGGACTCTAACTGGTCCGCAATACGCTCCCCATCGGCCACGCTAGACGTTTCGACGACGATGTAGCCGTCTTCGCTACCGACATAGGGCACATCGGTCATCAGCGGTTTGGACAGCTCAGCGTCTCCTTCAACGAAGTGCAAGGCCGTGACGCCAGCGGCATCAAGCAAGGCCAGAAGCGGCTGCAACGCGGGCAACATTTTTGCGTCACCCTTGGGCCGCAAGCGTATGAGCGTGACCGCCGCACCCCGTGCGTAACCACGGCTTTCAACCAACTGGCCCACGACGCGTGTTGGACGGATGAACTTGGGTATGTGGTGCTTAGACCAGTCGGTCTGGTTGGCCAGCACCTTGTGGTACGCCGCGCTATCCAGTGCCGCAAAATCCACAGTGTTATAGATTTGCAAATACCGGCCGGAGCCGTTGGTGGATTCATAACGCCTGCCATCCAGAAAACCCGGAATGGCCACACGTTCGGGTAAATGTTCTTTATCGAACCATACATTGAAGTCAGTATCTTCCTCGGGAAGAACCTGCATGGAAGTAATTAATACGCCTGTGCCTTGGAGTAACATATTTATTGAATTAAGCTGGTTTGAGGTTTGGGTAATGGTTTAGTCGAGCTGGATATTCGAGTCGGCAATGACTTTTTCCCATTTCAAACGGTCTTTTTTAATGGTGTCGGCTAAACGCTGAGGTGTTCCGCCATCAATCTCCATGCCTAAACCAATCAATTTTTCGCGGTTTTCTTTTTGATTCAAGATTTCATTGATTTCTTGGTTCAAACGGGAAACGATAGGCGCCGGGGTTTTGGCCGGTGCCACCAACGCAAACCAATGTAGAAGCTCAAAACTGCTGTAGCCGCTGGACTCAGACACGGTGGGCAGGCCAGGATAGGCGGCGGAGCGTTTGGCGGTGGTGATGGCCAGAGCCCTCATCTTCCCGGCCTTGGCCATGGGCAGCGACTCCGGGCCAATGGCCATCATCATCGCCACCTGGCCAGACATCAAATCCTGCATCGCCGGTGCGCCGCCCTTGTAGGGTACGTGGGTCACATCCACACCCGCGCTTCGTTTGTACAACTCCATGCCCAGGTGGCTTGGGTTGCCAGCGCCACTAGATGCGTAGGTGAGGTGGGTTGGTGATGATTTGATGTAGGCCGTCAGTTCATCAAAGGTTTTGACCGGCAGGCTGGGGTTCACCATCACAATGCTGGGGAGTGTGACCACCAAGGCAATGGGCGCGAAATCCTGCTCGGGTGCGTAAGGAAGCTTGCCTTTGTACAGGGTTGGGTTCACCGATAACCCGGCTGTAGAGGCGAGTAATATCGTATAACCATCGGCAGGGGATTTGGCCACATACCCGGCTGCAATCTGTTCTGTGGCACCTGGTTTGTTTTCAATGATAAAAGGCTGATTTAAACGAGCGGAAAGCTGCTGTCCTAAAAATCTGGCTACCGTGTCTGAAGCCCCACCGGGTGGATATGGAACGATCAAACGTACGGGTTTATCGGGGTAATCAGCCGCCATGGTCAGAGTCGGTGCAATTAACAGCGCCGCATAAATGATTTTGCAGATAGTGAATTTCATAATCATCCAAACAATGAAGTGAATTGCATGATACGAATTTCGCTTAATCGCCAAAAGTCATTAATTATTATTGGTAGGCATTCTGAAAATCTATCAAGTCAAGGGCGCCGCGCTGTGCACGGGCCCATGCCATGAGTTCATCCTTCAGCCCGGCCCAGCTTTTAGACCCGGCCTCCAGCACCTAGACCTGATCTGTTGGTAGCCCCCGCAAACGCGTAATGCCCTCATCATTGACCCGGTGGCCCTGCAACTGGAGCGATTTGGCTGCGCTGCAAAAGCACGGCGTGCGCCTGGCGCGGACGGTAGAGTCAGGCCCGTGCCGAGCACATCACCTCCGCAGCCGCACAACTGGTGCATGGCGACACGCTGAAGGTTGGTGATGAAATTCTGCAGGTGTTGCACACAGCCGGCCACACCGCTGGCCGCATGGGCCACCTGTGGCGTGGCCATGTGTTCACCGGCAACACCTAGCTGATCAACGGCTGCGGGCGCACCGACTTTCCATCGGACAGCGCACATGCGCCGCACCAGGCCTGACCGAGGGGGCGTTCAAATTGCCGGAAGAGACCGTGGTGTGGCCGGCGCACGACGACAACGGCAGGCACAGCTCAACCCTCGGCAGCGTGTTTCCCTGGCTCGGGTACTGGCGCATCGGTCTTTTCAACATGGGCAACGCCTGCGTCTGGCGCGAGCGCAATCACTTGGATGCGCTTGTCAGAGCGGTGCGCAACGATTCAAGAATGCCCCTTACGCTACGCCTGTACCTGACGGTGGGCACGCAGTTTTAGGGGCATGGCGTTAGGGCGATAGCGTTAGGACTCTAGCGTTAGGGCAATAGCGCGGAACGCGCAGCGGGCGACGTGAACACGCAGGCCACGTCGTGCGCGCAGCTCGGAACCACGGTGACTTCACGCGTGGGTTGGTTCGCCGCAAGACGCTGCTGGTTGTCGGCTGCGGCATAAGCCAGCGCGCGTTCCAGGCGATAGGGCCCCTGGGCGTTGGCGGCGCAAGATCTGTCCAGGCTTGGGTAGTGGGTGCCGGGGGCGTCGCCGGTGTCGAGTGCGCCCACCAGATAGTGCACATCGGCTGCGGCGTAGGCTTGGCGCGCTTCTTCAGCATTGCGGCCCAGCGTGTCGGGAAGCTTTTCGGTGCTGTACTTCCATCGGTTTTGCCTGGGGCAGGCCGCTTGTGTGGTCGCAACCGGTCTTGCCGCGTCGAAGTACAGCCAGGACCCGGGCGAGGCGACCACGTAGCGCACGCGGGGCGCGCCTGGTTGTGGCGGCGCGGCGAAGCCGATGTAGCGTTGCACCAGCTGAGCCCCTGCAGAGAAGCCGGCGATGGTCACGGTTTGCAGGCTGGGCCAGCGTTGTCGCAGCTCGGTGACCAGTGCATCCAGCGCGGCGAAAGATGAAAATGCACCGCCACCTGCCATCCACGACGCACAGGTCCACAACAAGTCATCGGCTTGGGGCCCGGGCACGCCTTTGGTTTGGCAGCGCGCGGCGCCAGGTTCTGCCACCTGGAACACGGGGGCGACGATCAAGCTTGGCTCTTGTGTGCCAGCAGCTTGTAGTGCGCGCGTTGCAGCATTAAAAGTGCGGTTGGCGTCGCGTGGATGGCCGTGGATGGCGATCAAAGCCGTCGTGGGGCGCGCTGTGTCAACACCCGGCCTGAGCGAGCTGTAGTAGTGCAGCCACCCGCCATCGATGCGCGGGCGGAACGCGGTGTAGCAGGCATCCGAAGCGGCTTCTGTGCAACTGGGGCGAGGCTTGGTCTGCGCAAAGGCGCCGCCTGCCGTGAGCACCAGCCAAACAGCCAAGCTGGCTTGCAGCGCTTGGCGAGTGCGTGGCAGCAGCATCACGCTGGTTTTTGAATTTACAGCGTGCCGTTCAACAAGCTGGCGTAGCGCGCCAGGTCAACGTTGCCGCCGCTGATGATGATGCCGACGCGTGCACCGCGCAGGTCCAGCCCGCTGTGTTCGGCACCGGCCAGGCTCAGGCAACCCGTGGGCTCGACCACGATCTTCATACGTTCGGCGTAGAAGCGCATGGCGTCGACCAGTTGGGTGTCGGTGGCGGTCAGGATGTCGGTCACGTCGCGGCGGATGATGCCGAAGGTGATCTCACCCAGGTGCTGGGTTTGCGCGCCATCGGCGATGGTGCGTGGTGTATCGATGTGAATGATCTTGCCGGCGCGGAAAGACTGCTGGCCGTCGTCGCCCGCGGCCGGCTCCACACCGTAGATGCGGCAGTCGGGCGACAAGGCGCGCGCCGCCAGGGCCGAGCCGCTGAGCAGGCCGCCGCCGCCCAGGCAGACAAACAGATAGTCGAGCGGGCCAACTTCTTCAATCAGCTCCTTGGTGGCCGTGCCTTGGCCGCAGAGTACATCGGCGTGGTCGTAGGGCGGAATCAGCGTCATGCCGCGCTGTTCCGCCAGGCGTTGGCTGATCTGCTGACGGTCTTCGGTAAAGCGGTCGTAGGTCACGACTTCGGCGCCATAACCACGCGTGGCGGCCAGCTTGGCGGCAGGTGCGTCCTGCGGCATCACGATGACGGCCGGCATGCCCAGCAGTTTGGCCGACAGTGCAATTGCCTGCGCGTGGTTGCCTGACGAAAAGGCGATAGCGCCGTTTTTGCGCTGCTCTGGCGTGAAGCGTGACAAGGCATTGAAGCCGCCGCGAAACTTGAAGGCACCCATGCGCTGGAAGTTCTCGGCCTTGAAGAAGAGCTTGGCGCCCAGGCGTGTGTCAAGGGTACTCGAGGTCAGCACCGGTGTGCGGTGCGCTTGGGGCGCGATGCGGGCAGCCGCAGCTTCTACATCGGCATAGGTGGGGAGGTGATGGTCGGTCATAGGGGAATGATGTTCGGCTTTTGAATCGCAGTACAGACACAGATGGTGTGTTTTGTCACCAGCACAGTGGGGGCTTCAGCGTTTTTTGCCACCGAAGATGCCGCCCAGCACGCCGCGCAGAATTTCCCGTCCCACCGTTGTGCCCATGGTGCGCACGGCCGACTTGGCCATGGTTTGCGCCAAACCATCACGTTTGCCGCCGCGCGGGCCCGTGGAGCCAAACAGCAGCTCGTTGAGTTCACCCATCATGCCGCCGTCTTCCTTGGCCGCCACGCCGCCTTTGCCGGCACCCGCAGTGGGGGCTGTGCCAGCCGATTCGGCTCGGCCCTTGAGGATTTCGTAAGCCGATTCTCGGTCCTGGGCTTTTTCATACACCCCGGCGACCAGCGAGTTCTGCAGCAAGGCCTGGCGTTGTGCCGGGGTAATCGGGCCGAGCTGGCTGCCCGGGGGGAACACGTAGACGCGCTCGGTTTCCGTCGGCCGGCCCTTGGTGTCCAGAAAGCTCACCAAGGCTTCGCCCACACCCAGCTCGGTGATGGCGGCTTCGATGTCCAAGCCCGCCTTGGGGCGCATGGTCTGGGCCGTGGCCTTCACGGCCTTTTGGTCGCGCGGGGTGAAGGCGCGCAGGGCGTGCTGCACGCGGTTGCCCAACTGGGCGAGCACCGAGTCGGGGATGTCCAGCGGGTTCTGCGTCACAAAATAAACGCCCACGCCTTTGGAGCGCACCAGGCGCACCACCAGTTCAATACGTTCCACCAGCACCTTGGGTGCTTCGTTGAACAGCAGGTGGGCCTCGTCAAAGAAGAAGGCCAGTTTGGGCATGTCGGGGTCGCCGATTTCGGGCAACTGCTCGAACAGCTCGGACAACATCCACAACAAAAAGGTGGCATACAGGCGTGGCGAGTTCATCAGCTTGTCGGCCGCCAGAATGTTGACCATGCCGTGGCCGTTGCTGTCGGTCTGCATGAAGTCGCTGATGTTGAGCATGGGCTCGCCAAAGAATTTGTCGCCGCCCTGGCCCTCGATCTGCAGCAGCCCGCGCTGGATGGCGCCCACGCTGGCGGCACTGATATTGCCGTAGGTGGTGGTGAACTGGCTGGCGTTTTCGCCCACATGCTGCAGCATGGCGCGCAGGTCTTTCAGGTCGAGCAGCAGCAGGCCGTTGTCATCGGCAATCTTGAACACCAGGTTCAAAACCCCCGACTGGGTTTCGTTCAAATTCAGCATGCGGCCCAGCAGCAGCGGCCCCATGTCGGACACCGTGGCGCGCACCGGATGACCTTGCTCACCAAACACGTCCCATAACGTGGTCGGGCAGGCTTGCGCTGTGGGGGGCTCTATGCCGCGCTCTTTGAGTGTGGCGGCCAGCTTGGGGCTGATGCTGCCGGCCTGGCTGCAGCCGGTGAGGTCGCCTTTGACGTCGGCCATGAAGACCGGCACGCCAATGCGCGACAGCTGTTCGGCCATGGTTTGCAGCGTGACGGTCTTGCCGGTGCCGGTGGCGCCGGTGATCAGACCATGGCGGTTGGCCAGGTTGGGCAGCAAAAAGCACTCGGCGGTGGCGTTCTTGGCAATCAGTAGGGGCTCGGCCATGAAATTTATCCTGGACAGGTTGTCAGCGAAGTCGCCGGGGGGGAAAGTAAAATCCTCCGTAGATTAAATCAAACGAAAGAGAACTACTCGTGGCCGGACACAGTAAATGGGCAAACATTCAGCACCGTAAAGGTCGCCAGGATGAAAAACGAGGCAAGATCTGGACCCGCGTGATCCGGGAAATCATGGTGGCCGCACGCCTGGGTGGCGGCGATCTGGGTACAAACCCACGCCTGCGCCTCGCGGTGGAGAAGGCCAAGGCGGCCAATTTGCCCATAGACACAGTCAAACGCAACATCGACAAAGCCACCGGCGCGCTAGAAGGTGTGAATTACGAAGAGATTCGTTACGAAGGGTACGGCATCGGTGGCGCGGCCGTGATTGTGGACACCATGACCGACAACCGCGTGCGAACCGTGGCTGATGTACGACACGCGTTCAGCAAGTTCGGTGGCAATATGGGCACCGAAGGCTCGGTGGCTTTCCAGTTCAAGCATTGTGGCCAACTGGTGTTTGCCCCTGGCACTGACGAAGACAAGGTGATGGAAGTGGCGCTGGAAGCTGGCGCCGAGGACGTAGTGAGCGACGACGATGGCGTCATCGAAGTGCTCACTGCGCCAGCAGAATTTGAAACGGTGAAGAACGCGCTGGAGGCCGCTGGCCTGAAACCCGAGGTGGCTGAAGTCACCATGCGCGCGGAAAACACCGTTGAGGTGGCGGGTGACGACGCGGTGCGCATGCAGAAACTGCTGGACGCACTAGAAGACTTGGACGACGTACAAGAAGTGTTTCACAACGCCGCAATATCCGAATGAAAGTACTCGTAATAGGCGGCGGAGGCCGCGAACACGCCCTGGCGTGGAAACTCAGACAAGGCGCCCGGGTGACCGAGGTTTTTGTGGCACCCGGCAACGGCGGTACGGCGCTGGACGACCAGCTCACCAATGTGCCCATTACCGACATCGTGGCGCTGCGCGAATGGGCGCAAAAAGAGGGCATAGCCCTGACCGTGGTGGGCCCTGAAGGCCCGTTGGCGGGCGGTGTGGTCGACGAATTCCGTGCCCACGGCATGCGGATTTTTGGCCCCAGCAAGGCCGCTGCACAACTGGAAAGCTCGAAAGCCTTTTCCAAGGCGTTTATGCAGCGCCACCATATTCCCACGGCGGAGTTTGAAACCTTCTCCGACCCAGCGTTGGCCCACGCCTACGTTGACAAGAAGGGGGCGCCCATTGTGGTCAAGGCCGACGGCCTGGCCGCAGGCAAGGGTGTGGTGGTCGCCACCACGTTGGCCGAAGCGCACGAAGCCATTGACTTCATGCTGGTCGACAACACCCTGGGTGTGACGCACAACGAAGGCGGCGCACGCGTGGTGATCGAAGAGTTTTTGCAGGGCGAAGAAGCCAGCTTCATCGTCATGTGCGACGGCAAAAACGTCACCGCCCTGGCTACCAGCCAGGACCACAAGCGTTTGCTGGACGACGACAAGGGCCCGAACACCGGCGGCATGGGCGCGTATTCGCCCGCACCCGTGGTCACGGCCGATGTACACGCCCGCGCCATGCGCGAGATCATCATCCCTACCATCAAGGGCATGGAAAAAGACGGCATCGCCTTTACCGGCTTCCTGTACGCCGGCTTGATGATCGACACCCAGGGACGCCCCAAGACGCTGGAATTCAACTGCCGCTTGGGTGACCCCGAGACCCAACCGCTGATGATGCGCTTGAAGTCCGATCTGTTCGAAGTCTTCTGGGCCGCGACCGAACCTGGCAGCCATGGCCGCCTGGACACGGTCGAGCTCGAATGGGACCGCCGCGTCGCGCTGGGCGTGGTGCTGGCCGCCCACGGTTATCCACTGAGCCCGCGCAAGGGCGACGTGATCACCGGCCTGCCTAAGGAAGAGGCCGATGCCATGGTGTTCCACGCTGGCACAGCCGAAGCTGATGGCAAGGTGACGACCTCGGGTGGGCGCGTATTGTGTGTGACGGTATTGGCCGACAACGTCAAACAAGCGCAGGCGCGGGCTTACGAGGTCACGCGTGGCATCCAGTTCGACGGCGTGCAATACCGGCGCGACATCGGCCACCGCGCCGCGCGCGGATGACGGCATTCGGCGCCGCTGTGGCGCCCATCGCTTCTGAATCTGTGGCACTTCAACCCGAAGTCATGCGCGCCTATCTGCTGCAATTGCAGCAGCGCATCGTCAGCGAAGTGGCTGCCCTGGATGGTGGCCGCTTTCTGACCGATGCCTGGGAGAAACCACCGGGCGAGAAGCTGCAGGGCCAGGGCATTACCTGCATCCTGGAAAACGGCGCGCTGTTCGAGCGCGCCGGGTGCGGTTTTTCGCATGTGCGCGGCCCGCAATTGCCGCCTTCGGCCACGCAGCACAGGCCAGAATTGGCCGGTGCGCCATTTGAGGCCATGGGCGTGTCGCTGGTGTTTCACCCGCGCAATCCTTACGTGCCGACGGTGCACATGAACGTGCGCATGATCGCGGCAACCCCCGAGGGGAAGAGCCCGGTCTGCTGGTTTGGCGGCGGCATGGACCTCACGCCCATCTATGGCTTTGACGAAGACGCGCAGCACTTTCACCGTGTTTGCCATGACAGTCTGGCGCCGTTTGGCGACGACAAATACCCGCGCTTCAAGCAGTGGTGCGACGACTATTTCTATCTGAAGCACCGCAACGAGCCGCGTGGCATTGGTGGTGTGTTTTTTGACGATTTTGCCGAGCTGGGCCAGGCGCAGAGTATGGCCATGACGCAGGCCGTGGGCTCGGCTTTCCTGGATGCCTACTTGCCCATCGTGGCGCGCCGGCGTGACACCGCTTATGGTGAACGCGAACGTGCGTTCCAGCTTTACCGCCGCGGGCGTTATGTGGAGTTCAACCTGGTGTGGGACCGGGGCACCCACTTCGGCCTGCAGTCGGGTGGGCGCACCGAATCGATCCTGCTGTCTATGCCGCCGCTTGCCGCATGGTCTTATCAATACCAGGCTGAGCCGGGGTCGGCTGAGCAAGCCTTGACCGGCCACTTCCTCACGGCGCGGGAGTGGATTTGAGCCCAGCGCCTGCGCGGCCTAGGCGGGTTGGGGTGTTTGGTGGCGCATTTGATCCACCCCACAACACCCACCTCGCGCTGGTGCACGCGGCCATACAGCAGCACGGGCTGGACCAGGTGCGTGTGTTTCCCACCGGCCAGGCATGGCACAAAACGCGTACCTTGAGTGCCCCCGAACACCGCCTGGCGATGGCGCGTCTGGCCTTTGCGTCGCAGGCGAACGTGGTGGTCGATGGGCGCGAGATTTTGCGCGCGGGCCCGACCTATACCGTCGACACCTTGCGCGAGTTGCGGGCCGAAATGCCGGATGCCGAACTGCTGCTTTTGATAGGCGCCGACCAGGCGCGCGCGCTGCCGACTTGGCATGCCTGGCAGGAGATTTTGCAAATCGCTATAATTTCGGTAGCTGAGCGCGCCGATTCAAGCGGCGTTAGCACTCTATTTGACGTCAAGAGCCTGCCCGCCGAGAGCGCCGCAGGCCGGTTTGAGGCCTTGTTTTTGCCCGCCACTGACGTCAGTGCCACCAATATTCGCCAGCGTGTAGGCGCAACACAGGGGATCAATCATCTGGTTCCCGAAGCCGTTGCGCGCTATATTGAACAACATCATCTTTACCAAACTGCTCGATGACCTCTGAAACACAAACCGAATCTGTCGCCAAAAAAGACACACAAAAACTTCAGCGGGCCATCGTTGATGGTCTGGAAGATGTCAAGGCGCAAGACATTGTGGTTTTCAACACCGAGCACTTGTCGCCGCTCTTCGAGCGCGTGGTGGTGGCCTCGGGTACTTCCAACCGTCAAACCAAAGCCCTTGCCGCCAGCGTGCGTGATGCGGTGCGTGACGCTGGCTTCCCCAAGCCACGCGTCGAGGGTGAAGACAACGGTGAATGGATCATTGTGGATTGCGGCTCGGCCGTGGTGCACGTGATGCAACCCGCCATCCGCCAGTACTACCACCTCGAGGAACTCTGGGGTGAAAAGCCTGTGCGCTTGAAGCTGGGTGCGGCCAAGCCCTTGCCCAAGGCCGCCGAGCCTGTAGCCAAGGCGCCAGCGAAGAAGGTGGCGCGCAAGCTCACACCTGCTCAGGCGAAGAAAGAACGCCAAGAGACGGAAGCTGCATTGCTGGCCCCTGAGCGTCCAGTCTTGCCTACGGGCAAGCGCGCTGCGGCCAAGCCGGCACCTGCCAAGACTGCTGCGCCTAAAACCGCAGCCAAGAAGGCCGCGCCCAAGGCCCCTGCCAAAGCCGTGCCAATCAAGACCGTGGTGGTCAAGGCGCCTGTCTCGGTGCAACGCCAGCAAGCCGCCGTCAAGAAGACGGTAGCCAAGAAGGCCGCAGCCAAGGTCCCCGCCAAGAAGACGACGGCGCGCAAAGCCTAAACAAAAGGTTTTGCTGTGAAGCTGGTGATTGTGGCCGTGGGCCAGCGGGTACCCGATTGGGCCCAAACGGCCTACGACGATTACGCCAAACGTTTTCCGTCAGAGCTCAAGGTCGAACTCAAGGCCGTCAAGACCGAGCCACGCGGCTCCAAGTCCCTGGAAACGCTGCTGGCCGCCGAGCGTGAACGTATAGAGGCGGCGATTCAAAGCAGTATTGGCCGCAACGCACGCGTGGTGGCGCTAGACGAGCGCGGCACCACGCTCACCACGCTGGCGCTGGCTGGCAAACTCAAGCATTGGCAGTTGGAAAGTGACGATGTGGCCTTGGTCATAGGCGGCCCGGATGGTTTGGAGCCCGCGTTCCGCCAAGCCGCGCATGAGCGCATACGCCTGTCGGACCTGACCTTGCCGCACGCCATGGTGCGGGTGCTGCTGATCGAGCAGCTGTACCGCGCCTGGTCGGTCAACGCCAACCATCCTTACCACCGCGAATAGTGCGAATGGTGCGAGTCGTTTTGGCGTTGCATGTCTGTTGCAGCTTCACGGCTAACCAGTAAAGGCGGTGGGCCTTCTCGCTACCACCAAGGCCGTCTAAAGCATTCCCAGGGATACTCGGGTGATGCTACGTTGGTTCGAATCTCTGGTGCATCCTTACGACGATGCCCCGCCCAAGCCGCCTCCGCGCGGTTTTCTCGCTTTTATCTGGGCCGGAACCCATGGCGTGCGCCGCTATGTGCTGGCGTTGACCCTGCTGACGGCGGTGGTCGGAGCCTTTGAGGCACTGCTATTCGCCATGATGGGGCGCATCGTTGATTGGTTGTCGAACGTACCGCCGGCCGAGTTGTGGGCGCGCGAACACAAGAGCCTGCTTTTGCTGGCTGGCATTCTGATTGCCAGCCCGTTGTTGGTGGCGTTTCAGACCTTCATCAAACACCAGACACTGGCGGGCAACTTCCCCATGTTGTTGCGCTGGAAGTTTCACCGCTTGATGCTGGGCCAGAGCATGGCCTTCTACCAGGACGAGTTTGCCGGCCGTGTGGCCACCAAGGTGATGCAAACCGCCTTGGCCGTGCGCGACGTGTGCCTCATCCTGGGCGACATTCTGGTGTTCGTCACGATTTACTTTGTGACCATGGTGGGGGTGGCGGGTGCGTTCAATTTATGGATGCTGCTGCCGTTTGTCGCCTGGGCCGTGTTGTACGGTGTGGCGTTGCGTTACTTTGTGCCGCGCCTGGCCAAGGTGTCGAAATCCCAAGCCGATGCGCGTTCCTTGATGACGGGCCGCATCACCGATGCCTATACCAATATCGCGACCGTCAAACTGTTTTCACACGCCGGGCGCGAAGCCGGTTACGCACGTTCGGCGATGCAGGAATTTTTAGTCACGGTGCATCGCCAGATGCGGCTGGTGAGTGGATTCGAGGTCGTCAACCAGCTGCTGAGTGTGCTGCTCACGCTGTCAACCGCAGGTGTGGCGCTGTGGCTGTGGATTCAGGGGCAGGTCGGGGTTGGGGCGGTGGCGGCGGCCACGGCCATGGCTTTGCGGCTCAATGGCATCTCGCATTGGGTGATGTGGGAAATGGCCGCGCTGTTTGAACATGTGGGCACGGTGCAGGACGGCATCCAAACCCTGTCGCGCTCTCATGCCGTGCAGGACGCGCCTCAAGCCAAGCCGCTGCAGGTGACGCGTGGTGACGTGCACTTTGAACATGTGGGGTTCTCCTACGGCGCGGGTGCTGAGCAGCGGCAGGTGCTCAAGGATTTGTCGCTGCACATCAAGGCGGGTGAAAAGATTGGTCTGGTGGGGCGCTCCGGGGCGGGCAAATCCACCGTGGTCAACTTGCTGCTGCGCTTTTATGACGTGAATCAGGGGCGCATTCTCATTGACGGGCAGGATGTGGCGCTGGTCACGCAAGAAAGCCTGCGCGCGCAGATCGGCATGGTCACGCAAGATACCTCGCTGTTGCACCGTTCGGTACGCGACAACATTCTGTACGGCCGGCCTGATGCGGGTGACGAGGCGATGCTGGTCGCCGCGCGCCGGGCCGAGGCACACGACTTCATCCAGGACTTGAGCGACGCCAAGGGCCGCCGGGCTTATGACGCACACGTGGGCGAGCGTGGTGTGAAGCTTTCGGGAGGGCAGCGCCAGCGCATCGCCATCGCACGCGTGATGCTCAAAGACGCGCCGATTCTGTTGCTTGACGAAGCCACGAGTGCACTGGATTCCGAGGTTGAGTCGGCCATTCAGGACAGCCTGTACCGCTTGATGGAGGGCAAAACCGTGATCGCCATTGCCCATAGGCTGTCGACCATCGCGGCCATGGACCGGCTGGTGGTGCTGGACCAAGGGCAGATTGTCGAGACCGGCGACCACCACAGCCTGTTGGCCTTAAACGGCTTGTACGCAAGGTTATGGGCGCACCAGAGCGGTGGTTTCCTGGGAGAAGAGTCCGATGACAACGCCCCGGACATGCCGGTGGCCGCCGTGGCCCGTGAAGACGAACCTGCCTGATTCTTTTACTTTTTTTGCTGCATGAGCGCTTTTATCTACCTGGCTTCCCAAAGCCCACGCCGCCGCCAACTGCTGGAGCAGCTGGGCGTGGCCCACGAATTGCTGTTGCCCGACGCGGATGAAGATGCGGAAGGCCTCGAGCTTGCTATGCTTAACGAAGCGCCTTCCGCTTATGTGAAGCGCGTCACAGGCCTAAAACTTGACGCGGCGGTGGCCCGGCTGAAGCGCCGCAAGCTGCCGATGGCGCCGATTTTGTGTTCCGATACCACGGTGGCGATGGGGCGCAGCATCTTCGGCAAGCCTGAAAATGGCGCTGACGCGCAGCGCATGCTGTCAGAACTAGCAGGTAAAACCCACCGCGTGCTGACCGCCGTGGCGCTGCAGCACCGCGGCAAACGCTTGCAGGCCTTGAGCGATTCGCGGGTGCGTTTTGCACCCCTCACCAAGGCGCAGATCCAGGGCTATGTGGCCAGTGGTGAGCCCATGGGAAAAGCCGGTGCCTATGCGGTTCAAGGGGCGGCGGCGGCCTTTATCAGCCATATCAGCGGCAGTTACTCCGGCATCATGGGCTTGCCCATGTTCGAGACCGCGGACCTGTTGCGACAGCTGGGTGTATACCGTTGAAAACGGCCCGATGTGCACGACAAGCTGTGCATCAGACTGCGCATCTTGTAACCCAGTTGATGCGCCTCATATACCCTACATGAATACCGATGCCGCTAACCAGTTTAAAATCGCAGACTTGACTGTCACCCGTGTGCTGGCTCAGCTGCTTGATCGACTCGAGAACAGCACCAAACCCGTAGGAGCAGCGCAGTACCGTTCAGTGGTGGACCACCTCATGAACGAGCTGCATCTGATTCCGCACGGCGCTGAGCTGGGCGCATTGCTTGACGCTCACCCCGCAGCTGCAGAGCTGTATGAAAACTTGTATTACGACGTGGCCGGCTTATGCCGATCGTCACTCGACGCCTCGTTGGCCGCGGAACGGCTGGCGAGAGATTCCATTCAACGCGCCATGCATGGCGAACCCAAAGGAGGGCTCCATGGCCAAGTCCGAAGTTAAAACCACAATGTTGGCCGATGGCCTGCGTTACAAGTCCAAAGCATCCGGTTCGCCGTTTGCGGTGGCGTCCTCATTTGGCGGCGCCACGATGTCCTGTTTTCTGTGCGGCAAACACCGTACCCGCTCGCTGATGACCACACGTAAGCTGCTGGGTACGTCGCAAGTGGTCTGTTCGCCTTCCTGCAAGGCAATGGACGAAGCGGCTTCCTGAGCTAAGCGGAGCCTTCAACAGTGGCTCAAGGCAATCGAGTTCAGCTCTAAACCCAGCATTAGATTGGCTGTCCGGGCGAAAGTCCGTCCAGTCTGTGGCCTAATACTGGGTTTTTCCCGTTCACCTCATTTTTTCACCGGAGTCCGTCATGGCAAAAATCATTCGTACCGAAAGCGACCGCTGCGCGCCCAAGCCAATTCCTCTGCCAGGTTACTCGCTGCCCGTCAGCCGTGGCCAAAAGCGTAGCCTGGAACGCGGCGTGGCGACGCGCAGCAAGAAGAACCCAGGCAAGCGCGCTCGCCAAGGTTAAGCGTATCGCTTGATCCGCTTGGCGTGGCACCCCGGTGCTAGCCCGTCGGATGCAAAAAAGCCAATGGATTGGTGCCTCGCGGCGTCTATCCATTGGCTTTTTTGTTGGCGCCAGTCTCTTCGCTTGGGGTGCTGGCGGGCGTCAGTGGTTTGTGGCGCAACACCTCTACCAGCACCACACCCAGGCCCGAAACACAGATCAGCCCTATGCCCAAAGCCGTGGTGCGCCCAGGCAATTGGTTGAACAGCAGCCAGCCCAGGGTCGTGGCCGCCAGGATTTGCAGGTAGCTGAAAGGGGCCAGCAGGGTGGCGGGTGTGCGGCTATAGGCCGTGATTTGCAGCCAATGCCCTAAAAAACCGGTAACGCCGGTGGAGGCCAGCAAAAGCCATTGCGCCGTGCTCAGGCCGTCGACCGACCAGAACCAGGGCAGGGCGAGCGTCAGCGCCAGCGCACCAAACACGCCGCCGTAAAAATTGGTGGTCAGCGGGTCGTCGCGCCCGACGCGGCGCGTGGCCATCTGGAAGAACGCAAATACCAGCGCCGTGAGCAAGCCCAAGGCGATGCCAATCGGGTCCAGCTCCGCGCCCGGACGCACCACAATCAGCATGCCCACAAAGCCGCCGAGCACGCCCACCCAGCGGTGTAAACGGTGCGGCTCGCCGAGCAGCCATGGTGCCATGGCCATCAAGAATAGCGGTGCCATAAAATTCATGGCCGTGCCTTCGGCCAGCGGCAGGCGCCCCAGCACACTGAAAAACAAAACCGTGGTGGCGATCATGCAGGTCCCGCGCACCATCTGCCAGGCCAGGCTGTGGGTGCGCCAAATGCTCAGGCCGCGCTGGGGCACAACGATGGCCGCCATCAGCGCCACGTGCACCACATAACGAAACCACGCCACCATCAGCACCGAGACGCCGCCCATCACCAGCCATTTGCCGGTGGCGTCCAGAACGGACAGTAGCCAAAGGCCGGCCACATGTAAGAGAACGCCTTGTAGATGCATGGAAAAGCCAGGGATGGCGGATTGTTGCAGAGCGCCTGAGCATAGCCTGGCCGTTCAAGGCCCGTAGACAGCTGTAGGGGCATCCGAGCGCAGCCTGGGGTATTGCCGACAGACGCTACTAAAATGCTAGCCGCTCTCGCAATCGCCTGATGCGCTACCGCGAGAAAGCATGCTGAAGTTTGAGGCTGCCAGATTGGCTTTTGCGCAGCCAAACATCTTTTCGATCTAAGAATACTATTTATTAATATTTTGAGATCGTTAGAAGAGCATGTAAATTTCTTACTTATCCATTTTTCGCAGCCGTCGCTTAGCGCGCGCTGCAAGAGTCAGTTTTCCATGATAGAGCTCCGGGGCATAGTCCAAACGTACAAGGGATCCAAAGGCCCTGTAGAAGCACTGAAAGGCGTAGACCTGGAGGTTCGCCAAGGCGAGGTGTACGGCATCATCGGCCGCAGCGGCGCGGGCAAAAGCTCGCTGGTGCGCGTGATCAACCTGCTGAGCCATCCCAGTGCCGGCCAGGTATTGGTCGATGGCCGTGACCTGACCACACTTGATGGCGCGGCCCTGCGCCAGGCGCGGCGTGACATTGGCATGGTGTTCCAGCACTTCAACCTGCTGTCTTCGCGTACCGTCTATGACAACGTGGCCCTGCCGCTGGAATTTGCCGGCCTGAACGCCGCCGACATCAAGGCCCGTGTCGAGCCTTTGCTGGAGTTGGTCGGCCTGAGCGAATTGGCCGACCGTTATCCCGCGCAGATCAGCGGCGGCCAGAAGCAGCGTGTCGGGATTGCCCGCGCGTTGGCCAGCCGGCCCAAGGTGTTGTTGTGCGACGAGGCAACTTCGGCGCTGGACCCGGAAACGACACGTTCGATTCTGGGCTTGCTTAAACGCATCAACCAGGAATTCGGCCTGACGATTGTGCTCATCACCCACCAGATGCAGGTGATCAAACAGATCGCCGACCGGGTGGCGGTGATCGACGCCGGTCGCATCGTGGAAAGTGGCCCGGTGATCGACGTGTTCACTCGCCCGCAACATGCGACCACGCGCAGCTTGA
The DNA here is from genome assembly GCF_049316285.1 of Variovorax sp. HJSM1_2. Lineage (NCBI taxonomy): Bacteria > Pseudomonadati > Pseudomonadota > Betaproteobacteria > Burkholderiales > Comamonadaceae > Variovorax > Variovorax sp. HJSM1_2. Next base: position 51,556 of record NZ_JBMOXA010000025.1, read on the forward strand.
TCGACGAAATCGTGCCCCAAGAGTTGCCCGAGAGTGTGCTCGCGCGGATTCGTGTGTTGATGCAGGACCAGCAGGCGGCCGACAGCACACAGTCTTCGCAGCTGCTGCGTTTGTCGTTCTCCGGCCAGGGTTCGGACCGGCCATTGCTCTCCGAGCTGATCCAGCGTTTTGGCCTGGACTTGAGCATCGTGCATGGCCAGATCGACGAAGTGCAAGGTCAGCCATTCGGCAGCCTGGCGGTATTCGCCAAGGGCGCGCGTGAACAACTGCAGGCCGCTGTGGCCGCGCTGCGCGGAGCCGGTGTTGTTGTCCAGGAAGTAACGGCTGCCGCCGCGAGTGCACCAGCAGGGGAGTTGAACCATGTTCGCTAGTTTTACCGACGCCTTGCTCGACTTGTTTGCCACCTCGCTGTGGGAAACCATTGTGATGGTCGGCATTTCGGGTTTTGTGGGGGCCTTGATCGGCATTCCTCTGGGTGTGTTCCTGCGCCTCACCGACCAGGGCGGCGTGCTGCAAAACCTTGCCGTGAACCGCATTGTGGGTGGCGTGGTCAACGCCGTTCGTTCCACGCCTTTCATCATCCTGTTGGTGGCCATCATTCCGCTCACGCGCTTGATCACCGGCTCGTCCATTGGCACTGCAGCGGCCATCGTGCCGTTGACGATTGCGGCCGCGCCGTTTGTCGCGCGTCTGGTGGAGACCGCGCTGCGCGAAGTCGACAACGGGCTGATTGAGGCGGCCCAGGCCATGGGCGCCAGCACCAGCCAGATCGTCTGGAAGGTGTTGTTGCCCGAAGCCATGCCGGGCATTGTGGCCGGCCTGACGATTTCCCTGGTGAGCCTGACCGGCTTCTCCGCCATGGCCGGTGCCGTGGGCGGCGGCGGCCTGGGTGACCTCGGCATTCGTTACGGCTACCAGCGCTTTCTGCCCGAAGTGATGCTGGCCGTGGTCATCGTGCTGATTCTGTTCGTGCAACTGCTGCAAAGCGGTGGCGACTGGTTGGTGCGCCGGCTCAGCCACAAATAAGCGATTTGATTTTTTCTTTAGTTTTCAAGCCAAGGATTTCCATGCAAAAACGTGCTCTTCTCCAATCCGTGATCGCCGCTGCGGTGGCCGTGACCTTCGCCGGTGCGGCGTTCGCCCAAGACAAGTCTTCCATCAAGGTGGGTGTGACCGCCGGCCCCCACGCGCAGATCATGGAGCAGGTCAAGAAGGTTGCCGAAAAAGACGGCCTGAAGATCCAGATCGTGGAGTTCAGCGACTACATCCAACCCAATGCCGCGCTGGCCTCGGGTGACCTGGATGCGAACAGCTACCAACACAAGCCCTTCCTCGACCTGCAAGTCAAGGACCGCGGCTACAAGCTGGTGGCCGTGGGCGACACCGTGCTGTACCCCATCGGCATCTACTCCAAGAAGATCAAGGACCTGAAGGATCTGAAGGACGGCTCCAAGTTCGGCATTCCGAATGACCCCACCAATGGTGGCCGCGTGTTGCTGTTGCTGCAGTCGCTGGGCCTGATCAAGGTGCGTGCCGAAGCCGGCCTGAAGGCCACGCCGCTGGATGTGACCGAAAACCCAAAGAAGATCAAGTTCGTGGAACTGGAAGCCGCGCAACTGCCACGCTCGCTCGACGATCTGGAAGTCTCGGCCATCAACACCAACTTCGCCATGTCCGCCGGCCTGGATCCGCTGAAGGACGCCATCGCCCAGGAAAGCGCCAAGTCGCCTTACGTGAACATTCTGGTGGTACGCGAGCAGGACAAGAGCCAGCCCTGGGTCGCCAAGTTCGTCAAGGCCTACCATTCGGACGCTGTGCGCAGCTTCATCAAGACCGAGTTCAAGGGCTCGGTTCTGACGGGTTTCTAAGCCGGTTTGAGATAAGCTGAAGCATTGTTGACGGGCGGTTTACCGCCTTTTAACCACTGCTTTACCACGGGGCCAAAAGAAGCGATTCTTTTGGCCCCGTCTGCTTTGTGGCGCGTTGATAGCGTGCAGAATGGGGATTTGCTTCCTCTCACGGCTACCTGCATGACCACTCCGTCGTTCTCCAATGCGCCGCGCATCATGGGCTATCACGCGCATGTGTATTTTGATGCCACTACCTTGCCGCAAGCGCGTGCGCTGTGTGAGCAAGCCGCTGGCCTTTTCAAGCTGAAGATGGGCCGCGTGCATGAAAAACCTGTAGGACCACATCCCGACTGGAGCTGCCAACTGGCATTTGCGCCGCCGGTTTTCGGAGAATTGATACCGTGGTTGACCCTGCATAGAAATGGCCTGGTGGTGTTCATCCACCCGGTTACCGGCAACGATCTGGTTGACCACCGCGACCGTGCGATCTGGATGGGCGCGATACGGCCGTTGGAACTTTCGGTTTTATCGGAAGTCCCGACACACTACGATTTCTGAATGGAGTGCCTTTCTTTGACGGTTTTGCCTCGCATCTTTTCTCGCTGGTCAATGTCTGTGCGTCGCTGGGCCTGGTGCGGGCTCGGGGGCGCTGTGTGGCTGGCGGGGTGTTCCATGCCGCTGCAGTCGGTGCCCATGCAGGAAAACTTCAACTCATCGGAAACCTTCACCCGTTTGTTCGACGCTTCGCCCAAGCAGACCTGTGAGGCGTCGCGCCGCGCGCTGCTGAGCCAGGGGTATGTGATCACCTCCAGCAGCACCGAGCAGGTACAGGGGCAAAAGAGTTTTCAGCCCGACCACGAGACCCATCTGCAGATGGAAATCCGTGTGGTGTGTGCACCCGAGAGCCGCGATGGGCAACTGACGCTGGGCTTTGTCACCGCGCTGCAAGACCGTTACGCGCTCAAGAAGAGCAACAACTCGGCCAGCCTGGGGGTGGGCGCCTTGGGCTCGGTGTCCGTGCCGCTCTCTGCCAGCAACGACTCCATGGTGCGTATCGCCAGTGAAACCATCTCTTCAGAGAAGTTTTACGACAGCTTTTTTGCCGTGGTGCAGCGCTATTTGTCCATAGACGAAAGTGAGCTGGGCCCAGCCGCGCCATCACCTCTGCCAAAAAAGTAGCTTGAGCTTGGGTTTGCGGTTTAAGCCGCTGTGTGCTGCTGCAAACGCAGCGCAAGCGCTTGTATGGCCGTGTCCTTCAAGGGCGCGGGGTTGGCATCCAGTTGCGCACGCACCAGACGCTCCAGTGTTTCGGCTTGCGGCGTAATGCTGCCAAAAAAGGTGGCTTGGCCATCAACGCTGACGAGCAGCGTGGGGAAGTTTTCGACCTCCACCGGGTCCACCAGCTCGGCCTCGTCTTCGATATCCACCCAGACAAAACGGGCGCCAGGAAACTGCCTGGCCATCGCGGCAAAGCGGTCTTGGTACTCGCGGCAGCTGCCGCACCAATCGGCGCACAGGCAGGCGACCAGGGCAGGGTGGGAAGCGGAGGGCGCAGACGTGGAACTCATGGGGCGATGATCGCAGACTTGGCATGTCCGCCAAGCGCGCTGGGAAATGCCTGCTGACCTGGGGTGCTATCAAAATAAAAGCTGCTGCAATACACCCAGACCTGCGAGCAAGCCCTTTTGGTTTGGAGTCAAGCGGAGAGCCCGCGCCAACAGGCCACAGCAAATTGCTAGCCTTTTGCAAAGCGGCGATGATGTGGCGACGTTTGCTGCGAGCGCAGCGGCGTGCTGGTTATTTTCGACATTCAACTTTGGAGTGTTTCATGGCCCAGATCAAGGTCGCTGTCATTGTTGGCAGCTTGCGCAAGGATTCCTTTAACCTGAAGTTGGCCAAGGGGCTGGCGAAGCTGGCACCGCCAGATTTCAGCTTTGAGATATTGAAGCTTGACGATCTGCCGCTGTACAACCAGGACGATGACGCCAGTCCGGCGGCAACGGTTGTGCGTTTCAAGGAGCAGATCGCGGCTTCGCAAGCCCTGTTGTTCGTGACACCCGAATACAACCGTTCCATTCCTGGTGTGCTGAAAAACGCCATTGACCATGCCTCTCGCCCCTATGGCAAGAGTGTCTGGGGCGGCAAGCCAGGTGCGGTGGTCGGGGCTTCGGTGGGCGCCATTGGCACCGCCATGGCGCAGCAGCATCTGCGCAACATTCTGGGCTATCTGAATGTGCCAACCCTGGGCCAGCCAGAAGTTTTTATCCACGCCAAGGAAGGCCTGTTCAACCCCGACGGCAGCATAGGCGAAGCTAGTCTGGCTTTCCTGCAAGGCTGGATGACGCAGTACACCGCCTGGGTTCAAAAGCACCTTTGAGACCTGCCGCAGCAGGCGGCATGCGAGCGCAGGAGTAAGGCGGCATTGCTGCCCTGGCTTGCGCGATGCCGCCCTGCCATGCCGCGGTTTGTACGTTCCGTTGCAGTCATGTTGATGTGTGGGCATATGATTAGCATCACTTCTTGACCGCCTGGGTTCCTTCAGTGAAGATGACTTCAGACCTTGTGATACCAGACATGCGGTCACACCACTGTCTCTTAACTGATCGATGCCCCCGCTTCACCACCTTCCTCTAGCCTGTGCGCCACTGCTGCAGCCCGTCAAAGTGCTGCCGTGGCTGGGCGCGTGGGAATGCATGGAATGGCGGCTGGCCAGGGGCGGATGAAGATGGCTGAACACGTCACGCTGCTCGGCCCCGAACACATTCTGCCCAAGAGCCTGCTGCCATTGTTCGAGGATGACTTGGCCAGTCTGCTGAAAGACTCTGCAGAACGCATGTTGTTGCTGCTCATAGGCTGCGAGGGAGTTGGCATTTCACTGCAGGGGGATGCCTTGGTGTACCGCGGCGTTGCCGGCTGTCTGGCACAGCATCTGGGGGCCGAAGTCCATGACGATTTGTCCTCGCAAGCCATGCAGTCGGCCAAGGTGCTGCTGGGCCAGAACCAGCTGGTGTCCCTGCAGGCACGCCAACCCGAGGGGCATTCGCGTCGTGAGAAGCTCAGCGAGCGGACGGAGCGCTTCAACATTGTGGTGGCGCCGCTGCGCATGGGGGGGCAGTGTGTTGGCTTGATCCATTTGCTGTTCAAGCCCACACACACCTTCAGCGACCTGTTTGCGGCCCGCTTCATGGTGTTGGCGGATTCCTTGGTCAACACCATTCAATTACACCGCACCAGCCAGCGATTGCAGCTTTCCCAGGCGCAGTACCAGCAGTTGTTCTTGAACAGCCCCCTGCCCATGTACGTCTTGTCGCACGCCACCCGACAGGTGGTGGCGGTGAACCAGTCGACGCGGCGGCTCTATGGCTACAGCGACGCTGAGTTTTTGCAGATGCACGCCTCGGATTTCTTGTGGGAGCAAGATCCGACCGAGCGCCAGAAGATGATGGAGCACACGCGCAACGCCCGCATGGTCGAGGGCCTGCGCCGCACCCACAGGACCAAAAGCGGGCGCGCGGTCGAGGTTGAAATCTGGATGAACCTGGTTGACTTCGAAGGCGAAATGAGTCGGCTGGTGTTGGTCGCCGATGTCACCCAACGCGTGGAAACTGAACGCCAATTGGCCAAGGTCAGCCGCGCGCAAAAAATGCTCAGCGCAGTGGCGCAAGCTTTGCCGCGTGCCGCCAATGAGGCTGAGTTGCTGCACCGCGCCTGTGAAATTGTGGTGCAACTGGGGCACTACCGACTGGCATTTATCGGCATGGCCCAACAGGACGCCGGCAAAAACGTCGTCACCGTGGCGCATGCTGGCCAAGCGCAGCAACTGCTGGCCTATCTCAATCCGAGCTGGGATGAGCAGAGTCCGCGCGGGCTCGGCCCCTCGGGCCGGGTGATTCGCAGCGGTCATGCGGTGGTCATAGAAGATATCGCCGCCGCAGTGCCAAGCTTGCCGCAGGCGGACCGCGCCTTGGCTGCCGGCTTCAAGAGTTGCATCAGCCTGCCGCTGCGTGATGGCGGGCAGACCTTTGGCGCGCTGAATTTGTGTTCACTGCAGGTGGCGCAGGTGAGCGCGGAGGAACTGAAGCTGCTGGAAGAGCTGGCCGACAATTTGGCCTTTGGTGTTGTCAACCTGCGTAATCTGGCGCGGCAGCAAAGCGCTGAACAGGCGCAGCAGCGCATACAGATTGCGGTGATGAAGGTTGCGGCTGCGATCTCTGCATCGGGTACTGCTTTTTTTGAGCAGTTGGCCTTGAACATGGCCGATGCGCTGCGGGCCCAATGCGGTTTTGTGTTCCGTTTGCTGCCGCCTGAAGATGGCGCTGCGACCGCATTGCGCTCCTTGGGGGCGGTGGTGCACGGCACCCAGCAAGTGCCTTTTGGCTGGGTCTTGGGGAGCAGCAAAACCACTGCGCCAGGATCGACCAGCGATTTGGCCGCACTTTTGGGCCGCCACGAGAGCTGCATAGAAGCGCCGGCCATCCAAGCCTTTGCCAACGTGCCGGTGTTGGCGCAATTGAGCACCCATTTTCACGTTGTGCGGCGTATCGACAACCAGGATGGCGCACCGATTGGCCTGATGCTGCTGGGCTACGACCAAAAGCCGGAACACGCCGAGCTGGTGTGTTCCATGCTGCAGATTTTTGCCAGCCGCGCGGCGACCGAACTGACGCAACAGGCCGCGGGTGCACGCATCCGCGACCTGGCACGGCTGCTGGACCATGCGCAGGACGCGATCACGGTATGTGACATGAAGGGCCGCGTGTTGTACTGGAACAAAGGCTCTGAGCGGCTGTTCGGCTGGACGGCAGACGAAGCCCTGCACCAGTCCGCAAGGCTGCTGCTCGGGGCCAGCCGTCCCCAGCGCGATGCCCCCATGGAGGCGCTGCGTGCGGTCGGGGAATGGCATGGAGAAGACACCAAGCGTTGCAAGGACGGTCGTTTTGTCACGGTGGAAAGCCGCTGGACCCTGGTGGACGGCGAAAACGGCCAGGAGCAGACGGTGCTGGTGATAGACACCGACATCACCGAACGCAAGATGGCCGAATTGAAGATCCAGACCCTGGCGTTCTACGACGCCCTGACGGGTTTGCCGAATCGCGTGTTGTTGCAAGAACGGCTGCAGGCCGCCGTGGAGCGCGTGCAAGGAACTGAGGCCCTGGGCGGCGCTGTGTTGCTGATCGACCTGGACAATTTCAAGACCATCAACGAAACCCTGGGGCATGACAAGGGTGATCTGCTGCTGCAGGAAGTCGGCAGCCGCCTTTGTGCCTGCGTGAGCAAGACCGACACCGTGGCGCGGCTTGGCGGCGACGAGTTCGTGGTGTTGCTGGAGGCTTTGGGCGTGGGCACGGTGGAGGTGGCCGCCAGGGCACGCCTGGTGGGCGAGCGCATCATCCGCGAATTGAGCGTGCCCTACCGCTTGGCCGGTTTTGATTACCACGGTCGCTCAAGTATTGGCATTGCGCCGTTTCTCAGCCACGCCAACGATGCCGGTGAACTGCTGAAACAAGCCGATATCGCCATGTACCAGGCCAAGAGCGCCGGCCGGCATACGCTGCGCTTTTTTGACGTAGGTTTGCAATCCGTCGTGTCCGAACGTGCCGATCTGGAAGTCGCCTTGCGCCAGGCGTTTGTGGAAGACGAGTTTTTGTTGCATTACCAGCCGCAGGTCGACCATGCCGGACAACTGCTGGGTGTGGAGGCGCTGGTGCGCTGGAACAGCCCCCAGCGTGGGCTGGTCTCACCCGCGGTGTTCATCCCCTTGTGTGAAGAGGTGGGCTTGATTTTTGAGCTCGGCCACCGCGTGCTGGAAATGGCTTGCAGTGTTTTGGCCGAATGGCGCCACAACCCATCCACGCGCGCCTTGACCATGGCCGTGAACGTCAGCCCGCGGCAGTTCAGGCATCCGGAGTTTGTCAAGCAGGTCAAGGACGTATTGAGGGCCTCAGGGGCCGCACCTGATCAACTCAAGCTGGAGTTGACCGAGAGTGTCCTGGTCGACGACATGGATTCCGTCATCTCCAAGATGGAGGCCTTGAAATCGATAGGGGTGAGCTTTTCGCTCGACGACTTTGGCACCGGCTATTCGTCCTTGGTCTATCTCAAGCGTTTGCCGCTGGACCAATTGAAGATCGACCAGTCTTTTGTGCGTGACGTTTTGTCCGACTCCAACGATGCCGCCATCGCCAGCACGGTGATCGCCCTGGGGCACAGCTTGGGCTTGGGGGTGATCGCCGAAGGGGTGGAGAACATAGAGCAGCGCGATTTTCTCGAAGAAAAAGGCTGCCAGGCCTACCAAGGCTATTTGTTCAGCCGCCCCTTGGCGCAAAGCGCGCTGAACGAGTTTCTCGCCCAGCGCGCTCTCGAGGCCAACAACGCCGTAGGCGCCGTCAGTTCGGGCAAGGCTTAGGCCGCCAGGCTGACCTCGCTTTGATTGGCCGCGCCCTGGGTCAAGCCCTTGATGGCGACATCCGCAGCGCTCAAAGCCTTGGCCTTGGCGTCCGCACCCATGGCCACACCTTCAGCGCGTACAAAACGCACATCGGTGATGCCCAGGAAACCAAACAGCACGCCGAGGTAGCTTTCCTGGTGTTCCATGGCGGTGCCGCCAGCGCTGGTGGAGTACACGCCGCCACGGCCCGAGGCCACGATCACGGTCTTGCCACCGGCCAAGCCCACGGGGCCGGTTTCGGTGTACTTGAAGGTACGGCCGACTTGCGCGATGCGGTCTATCCAGGCCTTCAATTGGGTAGGGATGGTGAAGTTGTAGAGCGGGGCGCCGATGACGATCACGTCGGCAGCCAGGAACTGGCTCACCAGCGCTTCGGATACGGCGTTTTCGCGGCGTTGTACGTCGCTCAGTGCGGCGTCTGCGGGCAGGCGAAAGCCCAGCGAGTTGGCGTCGAGGTGGCTGGGGGCGTTCACGGCCAGGTCCAGGTGCTCAACTTCGGTGCCAGGGTGGCTGGCACGCCATTGCGCAACGATGCGCTGGGTCAGGTCGCGGGTCACAGAGTTGTCGCCCAGAACGCTGGAGTCAATGTGCAAGAGCTTCATACAGGTCTTTCAGTGGTTGGTGCCACGAAACTGTGGCCGGTGATTAATTGTCGGGGCGGAGGTAATGATTGATAAGGTGCTCAAAACGCGATAGATTGTCCTGAATTTGGAACAATCGACCGCTGTGGTGGTTTTTGGAGGCGTTGTGCAGGATCTCAACGACATGTTTTACTTTGCTGAAGTGGTTCAGCAGGGCGGTTTTGCGGCCGCTGGACGCAGCCTGGGTTTGCCCAAGTCGCGTTTGTCGCGCCGCGTTGCCGAACTCGAAGCGCGCCTGGGTGTGCGTTTGCTGCAGCGCACCACGCGCAGCCTGTCGCTGACCAGCGTCGGTGAGGCCTATTACCGCCACTGTCTGGCCATGCGCGCCGAGGCCGCCGCTGCCGATGAAGCGGTGCAGCATATGCGTGCCGAACCGCGCGGCACGGTGCGTGTCACATGCCCGGTCACCATCGCGCAAGGCCGGCTGGGGGCGATGTTGCCGCAGTTCATGGCCGCGCACCCACAGGTGAGGATTGAGATGGAAGTGACCAACCGCGTGGTGGATGTGGTGGAAGAGGGGGTTGACGTTGCGCTGCGTGTGCGCGCCAGCCTGGAGGACAGCGGCAGCCTGGTGGTGAAACGCTTGTCGACCAGCACTGGCTTGCTGGTGGCCAGCCCGCTCTTGTTAGAGCGTCAGGGTGTGCCGCAGCAGCCTGAAGATCTGGGGCGGCTGGACTCTGTGGCCATGTCGGCGGTGGAAGGGCGCAGCAGCATTCGGCTGATGAATGACAGCGGCGCCGAGTGGCTGTGGCTACACCAGCCGCGCTATGTTGCCAATGATTTGCTGACCTTGCGGCTGGCGGTTTTGGGTGGTGTGGGCGCGACCTTTCTGCCGCAATCCATGTGTGCCGATGAAATCGCTGCGGGCCGTTTGACACATCTATTGCCCGGCTGGGGTCTGCCTTCCAGCCATGTACATGCGGTTTTTGCTTCTCGCCGGGGCCTGGTGCCGGCGGTCAGGTTGTTTTTGGATTTTCTGGAAGCCGCAGGGCCTATGGATTGAATCCGCGTCGGGGGAAATTCTGACAAGCTGACGAGATGCAAACCCTGGAAGTTTGCCGCGACGTGAACCAAGCTAAGACCTTTAGGAGACGCAATATGACAAGCAAGAACACCATCTGCCTGTGGTACGACGGCGATGCCGTGGACGCTGCCAAGTTCTATGCAGCGACTTTTCCCGACAGCCGCGTTGGCAAGCTTTTTTATGCGCCCGGCGACTATCCCGATGGCCAGCAGGGGGATGTGCTCACGGTAGAGTTCACCGTCGCAGGCATTCCCTGCATAGGCCTCAACGGCGGCCCGCACTTCAAACACAATGAATCCTTCTCTTTCCAGATCGCCACCGATGACCAGGCCGAGACCGATCGTTTGTGGAATGCAGTTGTCGGCAACGGCGGCCAGGAAAGTGAGTGCGGCTGGTGCAAGGACCGCTGGGGCCTGTCGTGGCAGATCACACCGCGCGTTTTGACCGATGGTATTGCCGACCCCGATCCCGCCGTGGCCAAACGCGTGTTTGAAGCGATGATGACCATGGGCAAGATCGACGTCGCCAAGATTGAAGCGGCGCGAAAGGGCTGATGCCGCTGCGTGTACACGGCGTTTCAGGCGCTTATATGCCTCAGTCGTCTATATAAACAAAAATTCGATAGTTTGAATACGTCATGCATATGAGGAGAATGGGCTTTTCTCAAAGGACGCCTTACCCGCATGACCATTTCTCCGCCACGGCCCACGCCAGCCCACGCGCCGCGCATCATTGTGGTGCCGGGTTGGCGCAATTCCGGGTCGGCGCATTGGCAAAGCTTGTGGTGTGAACGTTTTGCCGCAGCCGAACGGGTGCAGCAGGACGACTGGCACACGCCCAACCGCCAGGCGTGGGTAGAGCGTTTGAGCCAAACCATACAAGCGCAGCCAACACCTGTAGTGTTGGTCGCGCACAGCCTGGGTTGTATCGCCGTGGCGCATTTGCCGCCTGAGGTGACGCAGCAGGTGCAGGGCGCTTTGCTGGTGGCCCCGGCCGACCCCGAGCGCCGCGCCGCGCTGAGTGACTTTGCGCCTGTGCCTTCACAGAAACTGCCTTACCGCCATGTGCTGGTGGCCAGCAGCAACGACCCGTATTGCCCGATCCGCCTCGCGGGTGCCTATGCGCGCGCCTGGGGCAGCGAGTTGGTGCGCTTGCAGGACGCCGGCCACATCAATGTCGACAGCGGTCACGGTGAGTGGCCCCTAGGTCTGGCTTTGCTGCAATCCCTTGTTGGCGACGCTCCTTTGGTGTTGCGCGCCCCAACTAACGGCGAGAATACGCCCCGCTTTTCTAATCATTCCATGGAAGCTGCATGAAAAAAACGATTCAATCTCTCTTGGCCGGTCTGGTGTTCACGGCCGCTGGTGTTGCTGGGGCGCAAACCACCACCTTGCTCAACGGTTCTTATGACGTCGCACGCGAGTTCTACAAAGACTACAACGCCGCTTACGTGGCGCACGCCAAAAAGACCACCGGCAAAGACGTGAAGATTGACCAGTCGCATGCGGGCTCCAGCGCCGTGGCGCGTTCCGTGGCCGAAGGCCTGGATGCCGACGTGGTGACCATGAACACCTCGACCGACATCGACTTCCTGGCCGACAAGGGCGTGGTTGCGAAAGACTGGAACAAGAAGTTCCCGAACAATGCATCGCCGACCACCTCGACCATGCTGTTCCTGACACGCAACGGCAACCCCAAGGGCATCAAGGATTGGGACGACCTGATCAAACCCGGCGTGCAAATCGTCGTGGTCAACCCCAAGACCGGTGGCAATGGCCGCTACGCCTATTTGGCCGCATGGGGCTATGTGCGCAAAAAGGGTGGTACTGAAGCCCAGGCCGCCGAATTCGTCAGCAAGCTCTACAAAAACGTGCCAGTGCTGGCCTCGGGTGGCCGCGCCGCCACCACCGCCTTCCTGCAGCGCAACATTGGCGACGTGTTGATCACGTTTGAATCCGAAGTGGTGTCCATCAACCGCGAATTCGGCGACGGCAAGGTCGATGCCGTGCTGCCTAGCATCAGCATCATTGCCGAGAACCCAGTGGCCGTGGTGGAGCGCACCGTGGCCAAGAAGGGCACGGCAGCTTTGGCCAAGGACTATCTGGACTATCTGTACTCTGACGAAGGCCAGGAAATTGCTGCCAAACACGCGCTGCGCCCACGTTCTGCTGCGGTGCTGAAGAAGTACAGCGATGTCTTCAAGCCGGTCACGCTGTTCCCGGTTGAAGAGTTCTTCGGCAGCCTGGGTCAGGCGCAAAAAGTCCATTTCAACGATGGCGGCCAGTTCGACAAGCTCTACACGGCTCCGAAATAAATGACCGCCGCGCAAGTCTCGGCAGCCCCAGCGGCTGCCGGACGGCGTAGCCCACGGCGCGTGCTGCCGGGCTTTGGCCTGACCTTGGGCTATACGCTGTTTTATTTGAGCGTGATCGTGCTGATCCCGCTGTCTGCTTTGTTCCTGCGCACCTTCAGCCTGACGCTGGAGCAGTTCTGGGTGGCCGTGACCAGCCCGCGTGTGATGGCGTCTTACCGCCTCACGTTCGGCGCGTCGCTGTTTGCCGCCGTGGTCAACCTGGTGTTCGGCCTGTTGGTCGCCTGGGTGCTGGTGCGCTACAAGTTCCCCGGCAAAAAGATTGTCGATGCGCTGGTGGACCTGCCGTTTGCGTTGCCCACGGCCGTGGCCGGTATTTCGCTCACGGCGCTGCTGGCCGGTAATGGCTGGCTGGGTCAGTACCTGGAGCCCATGGGCATCAAGCTGGCGTTCACGCCCGCAGGTGTGGTGATCGCGCTGATCTTCATAGGCTTGCCGTTTGTGGTGCGCACGGTGCAGCCGGTGCTGGAAGATGCCGAAAAAGAACTGGAAGAGGCCGCGACCTCGCTGGGCGCTACGCGCCTGCAGATCTTCACCAAGGTGATATTGCCCCACGTGCTGCCTGCGCTCATGACCGGTTTTGCCATGGCTTTTGCGCGTGCCATTGGTGAATACGGCTCGGTGATTTTCATCGCCGGCAACATGCCCATGGTGTCTGAAATCACGCCGCTGATCATCATCGGCAAGCTCGAGCAGTACGACTACGCCGGCGCCACCGCCGTGGCCGTGGTGATGCTGGTGATCTCGTTTGTGTTGCTGCTGGTGATCAATGCCTTGCAAGCCTGGCAACGCCGCCGCACGGGGAGTGTGGCATGAGCGGCGCCGCAAACCGTACAGTCCGCCGTGCCAAAGCCGGCACCACCGAGGCCGCCTGGGTGCGTTATCTGCTGATTGGCATCACCCTGGTGTTTCTGTTCCTGTTCCTGGTGTTGCCGCTGGCGGCGGTGTTCACCGAGGCCTTGCGCAAAGGCTTTGGCGCCTATTTCGAGGCGCTGAAAGAGCCCGACGCCTGGTCGGCGATCAAGCTCACGCTGATTGCGACCGCGATTGCCGTGCCCTTGAACCTGGTGTTTGGCATTGCCGCCTCCTGGGCGATTGCCAAGTTCGAGTTCCGTGGCAAGGCCTTCCTGACCACGCTGGTCGATCTGCCGTTTTCCGTGTCGCCGGTGGTGGCGGGCCTGATGTACGTGCTGGTGTTTGGCGCCAATGGCTGGTTTGGCCCTTGGCTGCAGGCGCACGACCTGAAGATCATCTTCGCCGTGCCGGGCATTGTGTTGGCCACCATCTTCGTCACCTTTCCCTTCATTGCGCGTGAACTCATTCCGCTGATGCAGGCGCAGGGCAACGACGAAGAACAGGCCGCGATTGTGTTGGGCGCCACCGGCTGGCAAACCTTCTGGCATGTGACCCTGCCCAACATCAAGTGGGGCTTGCTCTACGGTGTGATCCTGACCAACGCCCGCGCCATGGGCGAGTTTGGCGCGGTGTCGGTGGTGTCGGGCCACATCCGTGGGCAAACCAATACGCTGCCGCTGCACGTGGAGATTCTCTACAACGAATACCAGTCGGTGGCGGCGTTTGCCGTGGCCTCGCTGCTGGCCATCCTGGCCGTGGTCACCTTGATCATCAAGTCGGTGGCGGAGTGGCGCCAGGAGCGTGATTTACGCGCGGCTGCCGAGTTGCCGCCAGAGCGGCCAACCCCATCGAGCCAAGCCGCCGCAGGCTGAGACAGAAAGACATCATGAGCATTGAAATTCGCAACGTCAGCAAGCAGTTTGGCAACTTCAACGCGCTGGGCGACGTGAGCCTGGACATCGCTTCTGGCGAACTGGTGGCGCTGCTGGGCCCCTCGGGCTGCGGCAAGACCACGTTGCTGCGCATCATCGCCGGTTTGGAGACCGCCGACCGGGGCAGCATTTTGTTCTCGGGCGAAGACACCACCGACGTGCATGTGCGCGAGCGCCAGGTTGGTTTTGTGTTCCAGCACTACGCCTTGTTCCGCCACATGACGGTGTTCGAGAACGTGGCCTTTGGCCTGCGTGTGAAGCCGCGTGGCCAACGCCCCAACGAAGCCGCCATCAAGGCCAAGGTGCAGGAACTGCTGTCGCTGGTGCAGCTCGACTGGCTGGCCGAGCGCTACCCTTCGCAGTTGTCGGGTGGACAGCGCCAGCGTATCGCCTTGGCGCGCGCGCTGGCGGTAGAACCCAAGGTGCTGCTGCTCGACGAGCCGTTCGGCGCGCTGGACGCCAAGGTGCGCAAAGAGCTGCGCCGCTGGCTGCGCCGCCTGCACGACGACCTGCACGTCACCAGCATCTTTGTGACACACGACCAGGAAGAAGCCCTGGAAGTGGCCGACCGCGTGGTGCTGATGAACCAGGGCAAGATCGAGCAGATCGGTTCGCCCCAAGAGGTCTGGGACCATCCGGCGAGCCCGTTTGTCTATGGCTTCCTGGGCGACGTGAACCTGTTCCATGGCCGGGCCCACGAGGGCGAAGTGCTGCTGGGAGCCGAAGGTGGCTTGCGCCTGAATGCGCCCGAGCACGGTGGCGCACAGGACGTCAAGGCCTTTGCCTATGTGCGGCCACACGATCTGGATGTGCAGCCCTACACCCGTGGCATGCAGACCGCTGGCGGCATTGTGGCCAAGCTCACGCGTGCCATTGTCATAGGCCCGGTTGCGCGTCTGGAACTCATGCCGGTGGACGCACCCGCGGGCCGCGCAGGCGACGACCATCTGGTCGAGGCGCAACTCTCTTCCACGCGTTACCGCGAGTTGGGGCTGGCCGAAGGGCAGACGCTGCTGGTCACGCCGCGCCAGGCGCGTGTGTTCCTCGACGAAGCGGCCAACATCTGAAGCCCGGTTGATTCTGACGAGCGGGCCTGTACGGGGGCCCAGCGGAAGGAACTAAGCCCAGGCCCGGGGTGTCCATTCGCAGACAATGCAAGGACCTGATCATTTGACGGTTGTTGCCTTTGGCTGCGAGTGCACACGCTCCGGGCCTTTTCCTTTTTCAGAAAGAAAAACAGATGCTGTTGAGTTGGATTGATGCCGCGCCACGCCGCGTGCTGGCGCTGGTTTGTGCGGGATGCCTGGCCTTGTTGGGATTTGCCTTGTATCTGCAGTTGGCTGGAGGCCTGGAGCCGTGCCCGATGTGTATCGTGCAGCGCTACGCTCTCATATTGGTAGCTGTCTTTGCAGGATTGGCCGCCCTCAGCAAGCGAAAAGGCACTTTTGTGAGCTTTGGCGTCTTGGCCTTGGTGTTTGCCGGTTTCGGCGCCTTCACGGCCGCGCGCCAGAGTTTTCTGCAGTGGTATCCGCCCGAGATTGCCACCTGTGGCCGCGACCTCTACGGCATGATTGAAACCTTTCCGCTCAAGCGCGCCTTGCCCCTGATCTTCAGGGGCGGCGGCGACTGCTCGGCGGTGGACTGGACCTTTCTCGGCGGCTCCATCGCCAACTGGTCGTTTATCTGTTTTGCGGTGTTGATCGCCACGCTGCTGACGACGCTGCTGCGCCGTCTGCGTCAGCGCTGATTCGACTTTTCAAGCGCCTCGGTCGCTGCGCGCCAGGCGGTGTTCCAGGCGGCGCAACATGCCGGTCAGCGCCAGCGTCATCAGCCAGTAGACCAGCGAAATCGCCAGGTAGGGCTCCCAGTAACGTGCATAGGCGCCGGCCACGGTGCGCGCAGCGTAAGCCAGTTCGGCCAGGCCAATGGCCGAGACCAGGGACGTGTCCTTGAGCAGCGCAATCGCGTTGTTGCCCAGCGGCGGCAGCATGCGTCTAAAGGCTTGTGGCAGCACGATGTAGCGCATCACCTGGTGCGGGCGCATGCCCAGCGAGCGGCCAGCGTCAAACTGCCCGCGCGAAATCGACTGTATGCCGGCGCGAAACACTTCCGAGATGTAGGCCGCCGAATTCAGCGTCAGCGCCACCACGCCCGAGATCAAGGCGCCGTGCTCCTGCTTCAAGGTGCGCGCCAACTCGCCGGTGATGAACAAGCCGCTGGTGGGGTGGATGAACAGCGGCATCACCGCAAAGTGCATCAGCAAAATCTGTACGAACAAGGGTGTGCCGCGAAAAAAGCTCACGTAAACCGTGGCCGGCCAGCGCAGCAGGAAGCGTGTGATCCAGCTCCAGGGGGCGTGGCGCGCATTCGCCAGGCGGGCCAGTGCCAGGCACAAGCCCCACAGGCCGCCCATCAGCACGCAGCCAATGGTCATATACAAGGTGGTCAGCGCGCCGTCTATGAACAGTTGGCGGTATTCCACCAGGATGTCGGGGCGAAACCAGCCGAACCAGAGCACGGGTTGATCCATGGAAACCTCAAAAAGAAAAACAGTAGATACGTTTCAAGCCAAAGAAAAAGGCCGCAGTGCGGCCATTTTCAGAGGGCGGGGCGGGCTTGCGGCTTAGCGGCCTTTGTAGTCTTGCGCAAACCACTTCTTGTAGATCTGCGCGTAGCTGCCATCGGCACGCACGGCGGCCAGGCCGGCGTTGAGCTTGTCTTGCAGGGCCTTGTCGCCCTTCTTCACCACGATGCCAAAGCTTTCTTCGGGGAAGGATGCGTCGGTCACGGCCTTGAGGTTGGCGGTTTGCGACACGCGGTAGGCGATCACGCCGTTGTCGCCAATGGCGGCATCGACACCACCGCCGGCGACTTCAGAAATGATCAGCGGCGTGCTTTCGAAACGGCGGATGTTGGGGTTGGTCTTGCCGAATTCGCGCGAGGCCACGTCGTCAGCGGTGGAGGCGTTGACCACCGCAATCTTCTTGCCGGCCAGGTCTTTCAGGCTGGTGACGGTGCTGTCCTTGGGCACGGCGATCAACTGGTGGGCGGCGAAGTAGGGCGCCGAGAAGTCAAAGCTCTGGCGGCGCTTGTCGTTGATGGTCACGCCGGAGATCACCAGGTCCACGTCGCCGTTGTTCAACGCCGCGAAGATGCCGCTCCAAGGGGTGTTGACCAGCTTGATCTTGATGTTTTGCTGCTTGGCGATGGCGTTGATGATGTCCACGTCAAAACCAACGATTTGTTTGTCTTTGTTTTCGAACGCGAACGGCGCGTAGGTGGCGCTGGAAGCCACCACCAGTTCGCGGTTTTGCGCCATGGCGGTGCCCGAGAGTGTGGCGATGGAGATCAGGCCCAGGCTGAGGGCGAATGTGCGGCGAAGAATGGACATAGCGGTCTTCTTTTGGGTTGGATTCAAGGGATGGGCAAAGCTACTGAAGCGTAATTATAGAAAGCGCTTGTATAGACAGTGTTTGCCCTGGGGTGGCTGGCGCCGCAGCGGCGGCCGCGCAGGTGTTGTGAAGCTGTTGCACGAGGGCTGTCGAGCGCGATGAAATGTAGAAACGACGCGGCTTTGCAGGCTGCTTTCAGCTACATTTGTATAAATGTAAACTTTGTTAACCGGTTTGTAGAGACAGGCTCCGGCAATGGTTTGGCGGGTCTGAACGACAGGAACAGGATATGGCGATGGACCTCGTCGGCGACTTGCTTGGCCGACTCGATCAACTCAATGAAATTGGTGCCGCCCTGTCCAAGGAGCACGATGTGGATGCCTTGCTCGAAGGCATTCTGATCGCGGCCAAGAACATCACACACGCCGATGGCGGCACCCTCTATCGCATCACCGAGGATGGCAGTGCGCTGCGCTTTGAGATCATGCGCACAAACTCGTTGGACATCTTCTTGGGCGGCACCTCCGGGCACGAGGTGAACTTTCCGCCGCTGCAACTGGTGGATGCCAACGGCGCGCTCAACGATTCCATGGTGGCCACCTATGCGGCCATCCACGACCAGACCGTCAACATTGCAGATGCCTACACCGCCGAGGGTTTTGACTTCTCGGGTACCAAGCAGTTCGACCAACGCACCGGTTACCGCTCGCAGTCTTTCCTCACCGTGCCGATGAAGAACCAGGAGGGCGAGGTCATCGGTGTACTGCAGCTGATCAACGCCCAGGAGCCCGATCTGAGCCGGGTGGTGACGTTCTCGGAAGCCGACCAGAGATTGGTCGAATCGCTGGCCTCGCAGGCGGCGATTGTGCTGAGCAACCGCTTGCTGGTGAACCAGCTGGAGAACCTGTTCGAGTCGTTCCTGCGGATGATCAACCTGGCGATCAACGAAGAGTCGCCGCATTCTTCGGGTCAGGAGGTTGCGCGGGTGCCCGCCCTGGCCATGATGCTGGCCGAAGCCGTCAACGCCGAAACCGATGGCCCGTATGCGGGCTATACGCTGACCGAGCGCGACCGCAACGAGCTGCGCATCGCCAGCCTGCTGCACGACTGCGCCAAGATTTCCACGCCCGTGCATATCACGGACAAGGCCACCAAGCTGCAAACCGTGGTCGATCGCATCAGCCTGGTGGACACCCGTTTTGAGGTGCTCAAGCGCGACGCCGAGATTGCCGCACTGCGCAGGCAACTGGCGCTGCGGCCGGTGCAGGACGCAGCCGCTGAAGCCGCAATCGAGGCCGATGCCGCCGCTGCCCGAACTGCCTTGGAAGCCGACCGGGCCTTTCTGCGCGAGGTCAATGCCGGCCGCGTGGTGATGGACGAAGAGGCGCTGCAGCGCGTGGCGCGTATTGGCAGCCAACGCCGCTGGTCCGATCCCGCGGGGCGCCAAACGCCGTTTCTGTCGGACGATGAACGCGACAACCTGTCGATACGCTCGGGCACGCTGAATGACCACGAGCGTGAACTGGTCAACCGGCACCGTGCGGCAACGCTTTATCTGCTGCGTCAGGTGCCTTGGCCCAAACACTTGAAAAATGTCCCCGACTATGCGGCAACGCGCGGCCTGCAATTCGATGCCCAAGGGCAGGCGCAGCAGGTGTCACCGCAGCAGTTGTCCCTGCCGGCCAAGATGCTGGCGATTGCCGAGATGTTCAGCGCGCTGACCGCACGTGACCGCGCCTACAAGTCCAGCATGAGCATGGCGCAAGCGCTTGAGAGCCTGATGCGCCTCACAAAAAATGGGCAGATCGACGCCGAGCTGTTTGATGTTTTCATGCGGCAGAAGGTGTATCGCCGTTATGCGCGGACGTTTCTGGCGCCGGATCAGCTGGACTTGCCACAGGTGGACCAGCCCACACGCGCGCGCGACCACTAAATCGGCGCCACTGCAGGGTGGCGCCGCTCGGTTCAACGCAGCCGAGTTCGCGCAGGCCGGAGGGCCGGCAGCTGTAGTCGGCCCTTAGTTGACCAACTTCTTCACCAGCACCTGGCTGCGCCGGTCCCAGTTGTACTTGCGTTTGCGCGCGTCGGGCAGCCAGTCGGGGTCTACCGGCTGGAAGCCGCGTTTGATGAACCAGTGCATGGTGCGTGTGGTCAGCACAAAAATGCTTTCCAGCCCGGCGGCACGCGCACGTTGCTCTATGCGTTTGAGCACTTTTTCGCCGTCGCCCTGGCCTTGGCTCAGCGGCGACACGGTCAATGCCGCCATCTCGGCGGTCTTGGCCTCGGGGTAGGGGTAGAGCGCGGCGCAGGCGAAGATCACACCATCGTGTTCGATCACCGTGTAGAGGTGTGCGTCGCGTTCGATTTCGGTGCGGCTGCGCTTGACCAGTGTGCCGTCCTTTTCAAACGGCTCTATCAGTTGCGAGATGCCGCCCACGTCGTCCGAGCTGGCTTCGCGCACGCTTTCCAGCTTTTCGTCGATCACCATGGTGCCTATGCCATCGTGCACGTAGACCTCGAGCAGCAGCGAACCGTCGACCGCAAACGGCAGGATGTGGCTGCGCTCCACTCCGGCCTTGCAGGCCTGCACGCAGTGGCGCAGGTAGAAGGCGATGTCGGTGGGCTTTTGCGGCGCGGGTAATTCTTCCAGCAGTTTTTCGGCGGCGAACAGCGGCAGCTCGGTGTCTATGGGGTTGTCTTCGCTTTCCGGCTCCAGCGGATTCATGCGAATGCCCGGCACCTCGGTCAGGAAGATCAGTTTGTCGGCCTGGATTTCCGTGGCCACGCTGGTGGCCACGTCTTCCATGGTCAGGTTAAAAGCTTCGCCTGTGGGCGAAAAACCAAACGGCGACAGCAGCACCATGGCGCCGAAGTCGAGCGCGCGGCGGATGCCGGCCGAGTCGACCTTGCGCACCAGGCCCGAGTGTTGAAAGTCCACACCATCCACAATGCCCACGGGCCGTGCGGTGATGAAGTTGCCCGAGATCATGCGCACCGTGGCGCCCGCCATGGGTGTGTTGGGCAGGCCCTGGCTGAAGGCGGCTTCAATCTCGTAGCGCAGCTGGCCGGCGGCTTCTTGCGCGCAGTCCAGCGCCACCGAGTCGGTGATACGCATGCCATTGAAATACTTGGGCTCGTGCCCCTTGGCCTGCAGCTGTTCGTTCACTTGCGGGCGAAAGCCATGCACCAGCACAATCTTCACACCCATGCTTTTGATCAGTGCCAGGTCTTGTGCGATGTGCTGCAGCTTGCCGGCGGCAATTGCCTCACCCGCAATCGCCACCACAAAGGTTTTGTCGCGGTGCTGGTGGATGTAGGGTGCCACGGAACGGAACCACGGAACAAAGGTGAAGTTGAAAACAGTGGACATCGCGGCGCTGGTAGGTGGGGAGTGAGGCGGGCTGGGATAATCCGCGATTGTCCACGAAGTTTTCGCTTGAGAAGTCTTACCTTGTCTGAACCCACCGTCACCGCTGTGTCATCTGTTTCTGCTGCACCGGCGCAGGCTGCCGCCCCTTTGCGCATAGAGTTTCCCGAGAACCTGCCCGTCAGCGGCAAGCGCGACGAGATCATGGCCGCCATCGCCGCCCACCAGGTGGTCATCATCTGTGGCGAAACCGGCTCGGGCAAGACCACGCAGTTGCCCAAGATCGCACTGGCGTTGGGGCGCGGCAAGCTCAACCATCCGGGCCAGCGCGGCCACCTGATAGGCCACACCCAGCCGCGGCGGATTGCCGCCAGTTCGGTGGCCAAGCGTATTGCCGAAGAGCTGAAGACCCCGCTGGGGGATGTGGTCGGCTTCAAGGTGCGCTTTCAAGACCGCTTGAGCCGCGACGCGTCGGTGAAGCTGATGACAGACGGCATTTTGCTGGCCGAGACCCAGACCGACCCTCTGCTCAAGGCCTACGACACTCTGATCATCGACGAGGCGCATGAGCGCAGCCTGAACATCGACTTCCTGCTGGGTTACCTGCGCGAGATCCTGCCGCGCCGGCCCGACCTGAAGGTCATCGTCACCTCGGCCACGATTGATGCGCAGCGGTTTGCCGATCACTTTGCGTTCCCAAAGCCCGGCAGCAAAGGCAAGGACCTGGTGCCTGCGCCGGTGATCATGGTGTCCGGCCGCACCTTCCCGGTGGAGCAGCGTTACCGCCCCTATGAAGAAAGCCGCGACTATGGCCTGAACGAGGCCATTGCCGATGGCGTGGACGAACTCTGGCGCGACCCGCGCCAGGGCGGCGACATTCTGGTGTTTTTGCCCGGCGAGCGCGAAATCCGCGAGGCCACCGACCACCTGCGCAAACACCTGAGCCACCAGCCCACGCTGCGTAATGCCGAAGTGCTGCCGCTGTTTGCACGCTTGAGCGGGCCCGAGCAAGACCGCATTTTTGACGGCCACACCGGCCGGCGCATCGTGCTGGCCACCAACGTGGCCGAAACCTCGCTCACGGTGCCAGGCATTCGATATGTCATTGACGCAGGCACGGCGCGCGTCAAGCGCTATTCTTTTAGAAGCAAGGTCGAGCAGTTGCTGGTCGAGCCGGTGAGCCAGGCTGCGGCCAACCAGCGCGCCGGCCGTTGCGGCCGTGTGGCCGACGGCATTTGTATACGCCTCTACGACGAGGCCGACTTCAACAGCCGCTCGCGCTTCACCGACCCCGAAATCCTGCGCAGCTCGCTCGCCGGTGTGATCTTGCGCATGAAGTCGCTGCACCTGGGCTCGGTG
>NZ_JBMOXA010000026.1:0-68778 GCF_049316285.1 Variovorax sp. HJSM1_2
GTTTAAGCGGCTCAGCAGCCGCATTCGGCCCTTGCGCTGCGCAATCTGACAGATCGGCGGCCGTGAACGACTGTTACATCTTGGCTGGTGATGCACCAACTTGGCTTTGCGGCAGCCTTGGTTTTCTTAATAGCCAAACACACCAGATATTCGGCCTCAAGAAATCATCCAATTAAAAATTCAATTACAAAGCCACGTTGATTAAAAACCGGCAAAAGACACATTCAAGTTAATCAAAAAATATTCAGAAACAATCTCTACCAATATTTCAAAGAATATTTTGACCGGGCTTTTTGCGCCTTAAAAGCCCCAAAAATCCAGAAAAACAGTTGAAAGTCTGGTTGCGTCAACCTGGATTCCAAATTTGATCAATAGAGCTCAAAAGTCCCGTCTAAAAGACTACAAGCAACAAGAGCTAGGCCATTAATTGTTTCCACAAATGAAATTTTTCAGACAAAACCAATCTACCTCAACGAACCATCAATGCACCATATAGGCGCTACAGATACCGCACATTTAAGGTGCACATTTGGCGATTAATTCAAAATTGATAGCTATCTACAGAAGCCATTCAAGCCATTGACACACATCCACTTGCCTTACTCGCTTGTAAGGGAAATTCTGACGCCGTTTTCAGCAGCATTCTGACTTTAGTGATTTTTCGTAACTAAATACAGTCCGTTACACCATTTGCCGCATCATGAAAACTGATTTGGGCAAACAACCACTACCTTCAACTGCTGGGATTGATCAATGTTTAATGCTTCGTCTGCATCTCCTTCGATCACCGTGGGTCAACCCCACTTTGCATATGGTTCGCATGCCTCCTCGCACATGTTGGAGGAACACCTGCCATTTACCGTGCGTTTGGTGCGTGATAGCCAAGATTTGGCCAAGGCGGTGCAGATTCGCCACTCTGCCTATGCGCGTCACGTCCCCACATTTGCCGACACATTGCGCGCCCCTGAGTCGGTTGATTTTGAAGATGGCTTTGTGGTTTTGCTGGCCGAATCGAAACTGGATGGGTCCCCGCTGGGCACCATGCGCATCCAAACCAATGAATACGCTCCTTTGTGCCTGGAAAAGTCGCTAACCCTGCCCGATTGGCTGCAAGGTCGCACTTTGGCCGAGGCTACACGCTTGGGCATTACCAACGACCGCGTGGGACGCCTGGTCAAAACCGTTTTGTTTAAAGCCTTCTTTCTGTATTGCCAGAAGATCGGTGTGGAATGGATGGTTGTATCCGGCCGAGCCCCGGTAGACCGCATGTACGACAGCCTGCTGTTTAGCGACGTCTACCCTGGAATGGGCTATATACCGCTGCCACATGTTGGCAATATGCCACATCGCATCATGTCGTTCGAGGTCGGCACGGCCGAGGCGCGCTGGGAGCAAGCCCAGCATCCTTTGCGCGAATTTATCTTCAGAACGCATCATGTAGACATAGATTTGTCTGGCGTTCGCGCTGAACCTCGCTTCAACCTGCAGACCGGGCACTTTTCAAGCCCCCCGGTCGCACACGTGATGTGAGTTTTTTAGACAAAAAGGCAAGATGAATATGAAATGCAGCGATTAAAAAGCGATCAGCTTTACAAAAATATTGCAAGGCCATAGTCGCCCTCCTTACTGAATTTGTATCTTTAAGATACTATATTTCACATATGGGTGAATATAGTAACAATGTCTAGGCGTATGGGTCTACGCGCCGGGTGGTGGTCTGCGCGTAGCGCAGCCATGGAGTCGCTGCTTTTTGCTTTGTCGGCTTATGCCTTGCCGATCGCCATTGGACTGCTTTCCCTCATCGCCATCACGGCCTGGGCGCCACGCTCGGCTGCGGACAGCAGTGTTGCACTGAAGTTTCGCGCCCTCCATGAACTCGACGGGCCACTGAGCACGGCCCAAGCAGCGCGCGGCATCGAAGCTCAGCCACAACAGTCTTTTATTGATACCAAACGATCGGAGGCCGGGTTCTGGCTGCTGATCGAGCCCCTGAAAGGCAACGATACCGAACCATCGGTGATCGAACTGCCCTCGCGCCACGCCGTGGATGTCGCTTGCTGGAACGCGGTGAGCCTTGAACCGCTAGGCCGTGGTCAGCAAAACTCGGCACTCGGCGCCATCCGCTCCGTCAAATCAGGTTTTGCAATCAGCCTGGGCGCAGCCGAAGCCTTGCAGCCGCTGTTGTGCCGGGTCCATTCTGTCGGGCCAGCCCGCTTGACGGCCATCCAATGGCCGGCATCGGAGCTGCAGGTTTCAGCCCAGGAGTTCACGCACAACGAGGGTTTGCTGACCGGCGGCCTGGTGGTGCTGGCGTTGTTTGTGCTGGTCACGGCCCTGATCAACCGCACCGCCACCTATTTGTTGTTTGCCACCTGGCTGCTGCTGAACCTGCGGGTCGCGGCCCTGTCCGCAGGCTGGGATGGCGAATGGCTGGGCCACACCGTGCCGCAAGATATTCTGTGGGCGGGCCGGGCGCTGACCATGGCGCTGTACTACACCGTCACCATTACCCTGTTCAAGACCTTGTTTGCCGACGACCTGGAACAGGTCGGCAACAGCGGTGCAATGCGTGTGGCGCAGTGGACCTGCCTACCCCTGGTGGTGGCCTCGCTGCTGATCCCCTACGGTCAGTTTCTTCCGGTGATCTGGGTCGCCACCGGCATCAGCACTGGTTTGCTGGTGTATCTGCTGGTACGCATACTGTTGAAAACGCGTTCTCGCGTCGCCATGTGGTATGGCAGCTCCATCGTGATCACCTTGTTTGCCAGTGTGTATGAGGTGGTGTCGGCGGCCCTGGGTCTGCAGGCGCTGATAGGCACAGTCAATAGCGTCACGGCGGCGCTGTCGTCCAGCCTGTTGGCTTCGCTCGCCATTGCCGAGCAAATGCGCCAGGAGCACGTGGAAAGAATGGCCGTGCAGGCCGAGTTGGCCCATACCTATGAGGCCATGCCTATAGGCTTGTTCACGCTGGACACCTATGGCAACTTTGTCAGCGCCAATCCGGCGCTGCGCCGCATGTTGGCCGACGATGTGCTGAAGCCCGGCAGCCGCGCCTGGCAGCGCCACTTCAGCGAAGGCGCGTGGATGCAACTGCTCAGCATGGTGCACCAGCGCTCGGACGGCGAACTTGAGCTCAAGGGCCTGCCACAGGGTGACAACGCTGCGGTGCGGCGTTACCTGGTCAAGGCCACTTTGGCGCGCGACAAGATCGAGGGGTCTTTGCAAGACGTGACAGAGAAATCACGGGCCACGGAAGACCTGCAATTCATGGCCAACAATGACGCGTTGACCAAAGTGCTGAACCGGCGCGGCATTGAGAAGGTGCTGACCCATGCCATGCAGCAAATCAGCGGCAACCGGCCACTCGCCCTCGCCTACCTGGACCTGGACCGCTTCAAGCTGATCAACGATTTGTATGGCCATGCCGCAGGGGACGAAGTGCTGCAGCAGGTCTGCAAGCGCATTTCGGACATGTTGTCCGGCGGCATGCAGATCGGCCGTGTTGGCGGCGACGAGTTCATCATCGTCCTGCCCGACACGCGCATCCCGCTGGCATCGGTGATTTGCCAAGGTGTGGTGGCGTGTATAAGGGCCACACCTTACAGGATCAAAGACAAGGCGTTCACGGTGCGGG
This sequence comes from Variovorax sp. HJSM1_2, assembly GCF_049316285.1. NCBI lineage: Bacteria > Pseudomonadati > Pseudomonadota > Betaproteobacteria > Burkholderiales > Comamonadaceae > Variovorax > Variovorax sp. HJSM1_2. The sequence continues at coordinate 3,635 of NZ_JBMOXA010000026.1, forward strand.
CATCGGTGGGCTTGATCGATGTCGATGCCGGTGTGCAGATCAAAGACGCGGTCTCGGCCGCAGACCGTGCCTGCCGCCAGGCCAAGGCCGGTGGGGGACATAACGGCTTGGTGGTGTATGAGAAAAACGCCGAAGCCTTCCGCCAGCATGAAGCCGAGCTGGCTCTGGTGGAGCGTTTCTCCACCAACTCCGCCACAGAGGGCTTGTTCCTGGAGATGCAGCCCATCATGTCGCTCAACGCGCCGCATGACTCGCTGAATTTTGAAGTGCTGCTGCGCATGCGCGACACCAACGGCCAACGCATCCCGACTGACCGCGTGATCTCCGCAGGCGAGGCCAGCGGCCACATGGGCGTGATAGACCGCTGGGTGCTGTCGACGACCCTGGCCTGGCTCAATTCGAACGCCAGCAAACTGCAGTCGACCCGCTTCATTTGTGTGAACCTCAGCGGCGCCTCGCTCAACGACGAAACCTTCATGCAGGATGTGTTTGCCATGCTCGCGCAAAACATCCACATCACCGGCCGACTGTGCCTGGAGATCACCGAATCTGTGGCCTTGCATGACCTGGAGAACACCCGTCGTTTCATCGACAAAATTCGCAGCTACGGCGCCAAGGTGGCGCTCGACGACTTCGGTGCGGGTTACACCTCGTTCTCGTACCTGAAAGTGTTGTCGGCCGACCTGTTGAAGATTGACGGCAGCTTCATCGTCAACATGAACAAACACCCGGCCAACATCGCCATCGTGGAAGCCATCGTGAGCCTGGCGCGCAACCTGGGCATGAAGACGATTGCCGAGTGGGCCGAAGACAATGCCACGGTGCAGACCCTGGCCGAAATCGGCGTCGACTATGTGCAAGGATTTGCCGTGGCCCGGCCACGCATCCCCGAGCAGATGCTGGAGGCCCAGTCGTCGGCCAGCTTCATCGAGGACGAAGCCTTGCGCCGCATCACCGAACGCCTGGGCAAAGCCGACGACGAACTGCTGCAGGTTTCGTTGTTCGACGCCAACCGCCCACGCAATATGCACTGAGTCAAAGCTGCGGCTTTGTACCGGCTTTCGGGCTCTCCGTAAGCCAGACTGCGGCCTGCGCAACAAGCGCCGCATGCTCTGAGAAATATGTCCTGTCGCGGCGAGAGCCACGCTTCCTAGAATGCGCGACCGCATTCACCAGGAGCCGGACATGCCGCATCGAGACAAGAATATTCCTTCCCTGGTGGCGCCGGCGATTGCATGTATGACGCGCAGAAGGCTGCTATGGTCAGGTTTGGGCAGCGGGTTGGTGCTGGCCAAGCCCGCAGCGGCCACACCTGCCGCGCCGGTCAAAAAAGCCGCAGCACCAGAGTTGATGCTGGCCAACGTTTATCACAACGGCTTGCCGCTCAGCGACTACTGGGTCAGTGAAAAATACGATGGTGTGCGCGGTTACTGGGATGGCAAGAGCTTGCGCACGCGCAACGGCGAAACCGTGCATGCGCCCACATGGTTCACCGCAGCTTGGCCCACAACGCCCCTGGATGGCGAGCTGTGGGCCGGGCACCGCAGATTTTCTGAAGCGGTATCAACCACGCGGCAACGCAGGCCCGACGATGCCGCTTGGCAACACATACGCTTCATGGTGTTTGACCTGCCAGCCCATCCCGGCACGTTTGACGAGCGTATTCCAGCACTGCAGCAAGCCATCCATCTGCTGAACCAACCATGGGTGCAGTCCGTGGTGCAGCAGAAGCTCGCCAACCCGCAAGCGCTGAAGCAACTGCTGCTGCAAACGGTTCAAGCCGGTGGTGAGGGCCTGATGCTGCACCTCGGCAGATCCAGCTATCGAGGCGTGCGCAGCGATGACCTGGTCAAACTCAAGTTGCACCTGGATGCGGACGCCAAAGTGCTGGCCCATGTCGCGGGTCAAGGCAAGGCGCTGGGTTTGATGGGCGCTTTGTGGGTTGAAACACCAGAAGGACGACGCTTCAAGCTGGGCACGGGATTCAACGACGCAGAACGCCTGAACCCTCCTCCGGTCGGCAGTTGGATCAGCTACCGCTACCGCGACATCAACCCCAGCGGCCTGCCCCGGTTTGCGAGCTTCTTGCGCGTGCGTGACGACCTGTCAGCGGCCAACTGAATCGGCCGTCGAACAACTGCGCGCTGCGCAGCTGGGCTGCTGGGCTGCTGGGCTGCTGGGCTGCTGGGCTGCTGGGCTGCTGGGCTGCTGGGCTGCTGGGCTGCTGGGCTGCTGGGCAGCTGGGCAGCTGGGCTGCTGACCAGCGTGCGGTTTCAGCAGCCAGCGGCACCATGACGCCATCCCACGGGGCTTGATTCCAGGCCTTCCTCAAACCAGTTCCTGCGCGCCACAAAAGCCCCTCGAATGCCTGCGCGCAGGGGCTGTAGAGCGCGCCGGAGTTCACGTTTGCGTCACGATCTTTTGGCCCCCCGAAACCACAATTCAAGCCATCGAGCCCAACGTGGTTCGTCCGCCCGGAGCAGATGACAGATCTGCCTCGGCCCCCCAAAAGCTTTGCCCTGACGCACCCACTCTTTCAAGCGTTACCGCAAAGTCCGACGGCCAATGCCGTACGACGCATGGAGAGAAGAGCATGAAGACAACGACCAAGATTTCGACCGCCGCCACTGCCATTGCTTTGAGTCTGGGCATGGCTTCATTCGGCGCCCAGGCCGCTGGCAACATGGCCGGCCAGCTGAACGCGCAAATGGTGCTGCAAGCCGGTTGCTACATCAGCGGTGCATCGAATGCCGGCAGCAGCGGTGTGAACCTGGGTACGCTGGACTTCGGTTCCCAGCCCAGCACCTTCACCGGTGTGTTGACGGCCAACGCCACCGGCGGTGTGGGCGGTGCAGGTGCCACACAAATCGTTTGTTCGCCGGATGTGACCGCACTCACCGTGTCGGTCAGCGGTGGCAACAACGCCGGCCAGGGCGGCAGCGTAGGCACGGGCTCACGCGCCATGAAGCTGGGCTCGAGCTACCTGCCGTACGAGGTGTACAGCGATGCCGCCTTGACCACCGCCTACCCCGCCAACGCCACGGCCTTGGGCGTGACGTTGCCGGGCACCGGTGCGGCCGTGACCCTGCCGGTCTATGGCCGCATCAACAAGACCAGCACCAACGGTATGACCTCCGGCACCTATGTGGACACACTGCAGGTGACCCTGGCCTGGTAAATCCAACACCTCTTCGACCGAGATTGAATGCGTTTGGTTTGCTTATGTTGCGAATTGTGGCAAAGTAGTCCGGTCACGGCACTCAGAGGAGACAGCATGCGCATTTCGCGTCTGCCCTTTTTGACGGGATTGAGCGCGCTGGCGGCGTGCGCAGGCACGCTGACGGCCCACGCGACCACGCCGATACCGACCACGGCCACCTTTGCCGTGAACGCGGCGGTGGTTCCCGGCTGTCTTGTGGTGGGCAATGTCACCCAAACCTCAGGCATCGCCTTTGGCATGATCAACTTCGGCACCCATTCGGCCGTGTCCTCGGCCGCAGTCCCGGCTTCGCTGACCGCGAGTGGCGGGCAACTGGCCCAGATCCAATGCACCCCGGGCGCCAGTGTCACCGTCGTGATCGATGCCGGCTTGAATGCCGTGGGCTCGCAACGGCGCTTGAAGATGGGCGGCTACTACCTGCCCTACAACCTCTACACCTCGGCCACACTGGCCACCCCTTACCAACCAGGCACCGGTGTCGCGGCCAGCAGCAGTGGCACGGCGATGAATCTACCGGTCTACGGCGTGGCCACGCCCCCGGGCAGCGGCCTGCCAGCAGGCGTTTACAGCGATACCGTGCAGGTGGTGTTGACCTGGTAAACCTTCACCTCAACCCGTGATCCGAAGGAGTTTTGCATATGCAGGGCAGATGGCACAGACGACTCGGTTTTTGGTTTTGCTCCTGGCTGTGGCTTGCCATTGCCGGATGTTGGCTTCAGACGGCGCAAGCCGCCAGTTCCGTCATGATCTGGCCGGTGGATCCGGTCATAGAAGACGGCCAGCGCGCAGCCGCCATGTGGCTGGAGAACCGGGGCGCAGAAAATGTGTCGCTGCAGATTCGGGTGTTTCGCTGGAGCCAGTCCGGCACAGCCGAAAACTACGAAAACCAGGAACAGGTATTGGCCAGCCCACCGTTGGCCACCATACCGGCTGGCCAACGCCAACTGGTGCGGCTGATGAACACCGGCCCGGTTGCCGCCGGTGAAGAACAAGCCTACCGGGTGCTGGTCGATGAGCTGCCAGAGGTAGACCCGCCTTCGGACGGCACGCCGGGTAGCAGCCCCAGCGCCACGATTGGCGTCAAACTGCAAATCCGCTATTCCGTGCCGCTGTTCATCAACGGCAAAGGTCTGGTCACCAAGGTAGCGCAAGGCAACCCCACCCAAACAGGCCAGGTCGACCTGCGCTGGCGTACGGTCCGTGAAGGCGAAAACCACTACCTGGTGATTCGCAACAGCGGCAATATGCACGCACGCTTGACCAGTGTGCAATGGAGCGGCGGGCCTCAAGCTCAGGTGATCAATGCCGGCCTGCTGGGCTACGTGCTGGCGGGCTCCGAAATGCGCTGGCCACTCGCGGGACCGCCGCCGCCAGGACTCAAACCCGAAGCCCGGGTCAATGGCGCACAGACCGCCACGCAACTCACCCCGCAGTAAGCCTGACAAAAGCGCTGCCGAGTGCCAACCGCTACCCCGCCACCGACGCCCCACACCACACGTGCCAGACCGCCCGTGCGCGACCTCCTCGGGACCGCCCCAGATGCCACGCTACGCAGCCCACACGCCCTTTTCGTCCTACCCCAGCAGCCCCCGCATCGCTGGGCATTCGAGCGGCCTCTACCCTGGGGCGCGGTGCTGTGTATGGCGCTCTCCGGCAGCCCGGTTGCGGCGCAGCCGCTGCCGCCCCCTCCCAGCCGCAACGCGCCTGCACAAGTCATGCTGTATCTGGAGCTGGTGGTGAACGAACAAAGCAGTGGCAAAGTGGTGCCGGTGCAATTCCGCAACGGCCACTACTGGGTGCAGACCGAAACCCTGCGCGCGCTGCACGTGCACGCCGAACCGGGCCCGGATGGGCGCACCGCCGTTGATCTGATCGCCGGTGTGCAAGTGCAGTACGACAGCATAGGCCAGCGCCTGAAAATCAGCGTGCCACCCGAATGGCTGCCCACGCAGGAACTCGGCGACGAAACCGCCATGCAAGCATTCGCGGCCAGCGCCAGCAACGGCGCGCTGTTGAACTATGACTTGTACGTCAGCAAACCCGATCAAGCCAGCGCCAACGCCTCGCTGCTGTCGGAGCAACGTGTCTTTGGCACCTGGGGCACGGTCTCCAACACCGGTGTTTACCGCGACACCTTGCAAGAACGCGGCTACATACGCTACGACACCCGCTGGACCAACTCGAATACGGATGACATTCGCAGCTACAGCCTCGGCGATCTGATCGCCGCGCCACTGGCGTGGGGCAGCGCCGTGCGCCTGGGTGGCGTACAGTTCGCGCGCAATTTCACGGTGCGGCCCGATCTCATCACCTATCCGCTACCGCAGTTTCGCGGACAAGCGGCTGTACCCTCGGCGGTGGATCTTTTCATCAACGGCTACAAAGCCGGCAGCGAAAACGTGCAACCGGGGCCATTTGCCCTGAACACCATGCCCTATATCAATGGTGCGGGCGAAGCGTCCATGGTGACCACCGACGCTTTGGGCCGGCAGGTCGTGACCACGGTGCCGTTTTACGTCGCCAATACCCTGCTGCGCAAAGATCTCACCGATTACAGCTTCTCTCTGGGAGCGCTGCGCCGCCACTATGGCACCCGCAACTTCTCCTACGGCCCGGCTGCAGCCTCCGCTGCTTATCGCATAGGGCTGAGTGACGGCTTCACGCTGGAGACACGGGCCGAGGTGGCGCCTTCCTTGCTTGTGGGCGGTGTTGGTGGCGGCGTGGGACTGGGCTCGTTTGGTGTGGTCAATGCGGCCTTGAGCCAGAGCGAAGTACGCGGCAGCGGCGGGCAGCAAGTCAACTACGGCTACCAATACAACGGACGCAGCTATGGCGTGGGTGTACAGCAGACCATGCGCAGCCATGGCTACAGCGACTTGACCAACTACGACACCGCCGGCCTGCATCTCGCGCGGCGCAGCACACAGGCCAACGCCAGTCTTTCCCTGGGCGAGGCGGGCGCTTTTTCGGCGGCCTATTTCGACGTGACGGCCGCCGACCAGCAGCGCACGAAACTGGTGAGCCTGTCATACAACAAGTCGCTGGGGAGCAACATCTTCCTCTCGATCAGCGCCAACAAAGCCCTGGGCGGGGGTGATCTCGCGGTGCAATTGCAACTGACCTTTGCACTGGACGAACGCAATATGTTGAGCCTGGGCGCGCTGAACGACGGCAAAAACACCGGATCCCAGGTGAACTACAGCCGCACCACGCCAAGCGACGGTGGCTTGGGCTGGAACCTGGCCTACGCCAACAACGGCAACACCAGCAACTACCGCCAAGCCAGCGGTACCTGGCGCACCAACTACACCCAGGTGCAAGGTGGCGTCTATGCGCACGGAAAGACCTCGTCCAGTTGGCTGGGCGCCATGGGGTCGGTGGTCTGGATGGACGGCGGCCTGTTCGCGGCAAACCGCATCAACGATGCGTTCATGCTGGTATCGACCAACGGCGTGGCCGATGTACCGGTACGCTACGAGAACCAACTGATAGGCCGCACCAACCGCAATGGCCACATCCTGGTGCCAGGCGTGCCCGGCTACTATCCCGCACGCATTGAAATCGACGCACTGGATCTGCCGGACTACATGCAAGTTCCGCAGTCACAGCAGCGCCTGGCGGTGCGCTCCGGCAGTGGCGCCTTGGCCAGCTTCCTGATCCAGAAAACCCTCGCCGCACGTATCACGCTGGTCGACCCCCTGGGTCAGCCCATGCCCATGGGATCGTCGGTACAACACGTGCAAAGCGGCCAGAACACCGTCGTGGGCTGGGATGGACTGGTCTATCTCGAAGGGCTGTCTACACAGAACGAACTGCTGGTGCGCAGTCCCGGCAACCGGCAATGCCGCGTGGTCTTCACGCTCGACGTGGACAGCCATGAGGTCCTGCGCATAGGACCGTTGACCTGCAAGTCCGAGGTTTTGCAGCAGGCCTTACACCGGCCCAGCTCCGTGACAACACCGCTGGCGGATCCGGCTACGCTGGGCGCACCACAACCGGAGCTACCCGCATTGGCGCTTTCGCCCCTCCCATCCCCCCCTGCAGGAATCGCATCGCCATGAAGACTCACGTCTGCCTACTTGCGCAAAGCAAGGCGCACATGCCGCCTGCTCTACCCCGTCCGCGCCTGCGCTCCTGGCTGTTCTGCCTGGCAGCGCCCTGGTGCCTGCAGGGGGCCTGGGCCTGCACCATGGCGAACACTGGCGGCACGCTCGGCACGGTGACCTCTTTTCGCGTGCAAAGCGGTGCCGCAGTCACCGGTTCCGGAAACTTCTCCTACACCTGCAGCGGCGTCGTGTTGTCCGTGCTGGCAGGCACGCCGTCGATCAAGGGCACGCTGCAGGCCTCGGTGACGGGGCTGACCTTGAAGAATGGCAGTGACAGCATTCCCTATCAAATCTACAGCAACCCAGGCATGAGCACGCCATACACCAACGGCCTGGTGGTGGTCAACGTCAACGGCAACAGTTTGCTCACGCTGCTCAATTCAGGCGGTGGCGGCCAGGTGCCCATCTATATCTCGACAACGCCGGGCGCCAACATTCCTGCGGGCACCTACACCGATACCCTGCAACTGACCTGGACTTACGCCAATATCTGCGAAGGACTGGTGAATGTGGGCGGTCTGTGCCTGGGCGTGCTCTACAACGGCAGCGTGACGCAGAATCTACCCATCACACTGGTCGTGACCAACGACTGCATCATCACCGCGCCCACTATCAATTTTGGCAGCGCACCGCTGGTCAGCGGCTTTCCCACAGTGTCGCAAAGCCTGTCATTGCGTTGCACCAAAAATCTGACCTACACCGTAGGCTTGAACACAGGAGGGTTTCCAGCCAGCGGCCAACGCAATATGGCCAACGGCACCAACCGCCTGGCCTACGACATCTTCAAGGCTGACAGCACGGTCTGGGGGCCGCTGACCACGGCACGCGCCAGCGGCCCAGCGGCAGCGGACGGCACCACGGTGCAAACCATTCCCTACACCGCACGGATCTACCAAAGCCAAACGACGCCGGCCGCGGGCTCGTACACCGACAACGTCATGGTGGATGTGAGTTTTTGACCGGATTCACGGCCAAGGCTTAGGGTTGCGCAGTGTGCCCATGCAGGGCTGATGCGCGGTACGCGTGGCGTACGCTCAAACAACGCAGGCGTTGCGCGCCAAGGCTTGTTCAAACTGTTCAGGCGACAGGGGCTTGCTGAACAAATAACCTTGACCGTAGTCGCAACCCATGGCGGCCAATAGATCGCGCTGTTGCGCGGTTTCAATGCCTTCCGCCACCACCTTCAAACCCAGGGCGTGCGCCATGGCCACCATGGCCTGGCACAAGGCCAGATCGCTGGAATCGGGTGCGAGGTTGCTGACGAACGAACGGTCGATCTTCAGGATATCCAAGGAGAACCGCTTGAGGTAGGACAGCGAAGAGTAACCTGTGCCGAAGTCGTCTATCGCCACCTGGATGCCGGCGTCGCGGTAGCTGCGCAGGCAGTCGTCGATGGCGGACGTGGAGTTGAGCAGCAGGCCTTCGGTGATCTCCAGCGCAATCGCCTCACCGGGCAAGCCCAGCTTGCACAGGTGTGCGATCCAGTCTGCGGCGTGGTTGTGCGTGCGGGAGAACTGCAGTGGCGACTTGTTCACACTGACCTGCAAGCCAGGTGCCAGCTCAGCACGCCACTTGTGTGTCCAGGCAGCAGCCTCCTTGAACACCCAGTCGCCGATGTCATGGATCAGGTGGTGTTCTTCGGCCAGGGTGATGAACTCGCCTGGCCCCACCATGCCGCGCTCGGGGTGGTTCCAGCGCACCAGGGCTTCCGCCTTGACGATACGCCCCGTGTCCAAGGCCACCAAGGGTTGGAATTGCAGGCAGAACTGCTTTTCGGCCACAGCGGTACGCAGTTCCCTGACGGTATTGGCGCGTTGCTGGGCGGCGCGCTGCAGTGCCGGGGTGAAGAAATCGAATTGGTTCCCGCCCCGATGGCAGGCCGAGTACATGGCTTGCTGGGCGTTTTGCAACAGCTCATCGCCCGAGCCGGCATCGCCGGGGTAAATGGTGATGCCTATGCTGCCGGACATGGCCACCATGGAAGCGTCGTTTTCGAGTGGTTGTGCCAGGCGGTGCAAGATGTTTTGTGCCGCCTGGCTGGCGCGGGCTGCGCCATCGGTGCCGGTCAGCAACACCACAAAACAATCGTCGGCCACGCGGGCGACGGTATCGGTAGAACGCACACTGCGCACCAGACGTTGCGCGGCTTCGCGCACCAGGCGCTCCACCCAGGGCTGCGGGTAACCCTCTTTGATGTTTTCCAGATGGTCCAGATGCACGGCCAAAACCGCAACCGAGCATTCCTTGGCATCGACCTTCTTGCATTCCTGTGCCAGGCGGTCGCAAAGCATGTTGCGATTGGGCAACTGGGTCAGACCGTCGAAGTTGGCTTGGCGCCAGATCAGCGCTTCGGAGGCCTTGCGCGTGCTCTGGTCGGAGAACAGGCTCACACGGCGTTGCACCACACTGGCTGCGTCACGCACACATGCCATGCTGAACCAGCAGGGAAACGACTCGCCACTTTTGCGGCGGCTCCAGACTTCACCTTCCCACTGGCCATCGGCCTCCAGTTGGCGACGCATCTCGCGGTAGAACGATGGGCTATGGTGCGGTGAGTGCAACATGCTGGGCTCCATGCCCAGCACATCGCTGGCAGCATAACCGGTCATCCGGCAGAAAGCCGGGTTGACCGCCACGATACGGTTTTGCCCATCGGTGATCATGATGGCTTCGGTGCTGTGCGCATAGACCAATTCCGCCTGACGACGATCGAACTCCGCCAAATCCTGGGGCAGCGCCACCGTGTCCACATGGCCAAAGACCGAATCCTGCTCTGAGGCATGCTGTGTCACGCGGTCCAGCCAGGTCATGGCGAACAGATCGGCTCCCGGACGCGCCGCCGCCCCCAGGTCGCGCTGGCCACGCAGGCCAAAACGCATGCACTCGCTGCCTGAGGGCTTGGATTCGATCTGCATTTTGTGCTCCTGTTGTTGGCTCGATGGGGCTATTGAATCACCGGTCCTCGCATCAACTGTGATCAGACTGTGACGTCAAACCCCTACACCAATCGTGCGTTCACACATGAAATGCGTTGTCGTTTTCAGCTCCCACTTTGCGTCATCAACAATATGTATGCTGATCGTTTTGCTGATTTCCCTCTGAATAGGCTGCTTTCTTACATTTTTTTTAACACCCAACACTAGAATGGTGCGTAGAGCCCGGCCTTCTCCGCAAGCATCTCTTTCACAAGGAGACGATATGCACATTGGCGTACTCGAAGACGACCCCTCCCAATGCGAACTGCTTTTGGCGCTACTGGAGGACGGCCAGCACACAGCACGGGGCTTTGGTTTCGCAGAAACCTTTCGCGATGGCATTCAGCGTGAAACCTTCGATCTGTTGCTGGTGGACTGGAATTTGCCCGACGGCACTGGCGGCGAGGTCATCGAGTGGGTGCGCGCCAATGTGGGCTGGCACTTGCCGGTGGTGGTGGTCACAGCCGAAGAAGAAGAGCAGACCGTGGTGGACGCACTCAAGGCCGGTGCAGACGACTACATCGTCAAACCGCCCAAACCCCTGGAGTTGCTGGCCCGCGTCAATTCCGCACTGCGCCGCTCCCGGCCGAATGCGTTGGAGATTCTGCGCGTTGGTGATTACGAGGTCGACATTCAGCGCGAACGCTTGAGCGTGAGCGGCACCCCCGTGACCATGACCCAGAAAGAGTTTGATCTGGCCGTGCTGCTGTTTCAGAGCATAGGCAAAATCCTGTCGCGCGACCACTTGCTCGACAAGGTATGGGGGCGCTCCGCCGATGTCGACACGCGCACCGTGGACACCCACGTCAGCCGACTGCGGCGCAAACTGTCGCTAGACGGCAGCCGGGGCTGGAAGCTGTCGCCAGTGTATGGCTTTGGTTACCGCTTTGACCGCATCAGCAACTGACCGCCGCGCCCTCAAGCTCTTTTGCTATCTGCGCCCGGGGCCGCCAGCCCACTAGGCCTCGAGCCGCCGCGCCAACGAATCGATCAGCCGCTCCAGGCGCTCGCGCAAGGTTTCACCCAATGGCAGCAGCACGCTCATAGCTTCATCGGCCTTGATCGCGGCTTGCAAGGCCTCTACCGCTTCAAAAATCGACACCGCGCCCACGGCTCCCGAAGCGCCGCGCAGCGAATGCAGCTTGCGCCGTGTGTCCTCCAGCTCACCGGCCTGCAAATGGTCCATCAACGCCCCGCCTGCATTGCGGTAATGGGCCAGGAACTGTTTCAGCACACGCAGGGCCAGCTCGGCTTTGCCAGCGCATTGGGCATAGGTCACGCTCAGGTCCAGTCCGTCGATCGTGGCCAGCACCTCGGTTGGGCTCATGGGCTCCGGCGGCGCTGAAACCAATACCCCAGACGGCGTGGGCGCGGCAAGCCGCGCACGCACCGGCAGCCAACGCAGCAGCGCGTCATGCAGGATGCGCGGGTCCACAGGCTTGGCCAGATGGTCGTTCATTCCCGCATCCAGGCAGGCCTGGCGGTCTTCGCTGAAGGCGTTGGCGGTCATGGCGATGATGGGCAGATCGGCCAACTTGGGGTCCTGACGCAGCAGCTCGGTGGCCTGCAGGCCGTCCATGCGTGGCATTTGCACGTCCATCAACACCAGGTCGTAGGTGCCACGGCGTACCATGCGCACCGCCTGCTCGCCGTCGTCCGCAATGTCCACCACCAGCCCCGCAGCGTGCAGCAGCTCGGTGGCGACCTCCTGGTTCACCGGGTTGTCTTCGGCCAACAGAACATGGGCACCTCGGTGTTTGTCGCGCAGCGCGGCTTCCAACGACTCCACACTGCGCAACAGTGGCGGTGTGTGGCCGGCCTTCTTGAGCAGGTGCATCATGCAGTCGAGCAGCAGCGACGGTGTCACCGGTTTGAGCATGAAGGCGCCAAATCCGGCCTGGTCCGCGAGGTGCTGCAACTCTTCTTGATTGCGTGCAGACACCAGCACCATGGCCGGAGTGGGCTGGACGGCAGCGCGGATATGTTGCGCTGCCTCTATCCCATCCATGCCAGGCATGGCCCAGTCCATCAACACGACCGCATAAGCATCGTCTTCTGCGGCTGCATCGGCCACCATGCGCAGCGCCTGCTGGCCGTTCTCTGCCACGTCGGCACGCATGCCCAGCGCACGCAGCATGTCCACCAGCGCCACACGCGCCTCGGGCAGGTCGTCCACCACCAGGCTGCGCAATCCTGCAAGCACAGGTACTCCCAGAGGCTCGCTGCGCGCAGCCGGCTGCAGGCACACGCTGATCCAGAAGCGACTGCCACGGCTGGGCAGGCTCTCGCCACCAGCAGAGCCGCCCATGAGCTCGGCGATGTGGCGGGTGATGGTCAGGCCCAGGCCGGTACCGCCATAACGCCGCGTGCTCGAACCGTCGGCTTGCGCAAACGGGTTGAACAGGCGTGGCAAGACTTCGGGATCGATGCCTATGCCGGTGTCACGCACCTCGAAACGTATCGTCAGCCCCTCGGCATTGCTGGCCAACAACTCGCCACGCAACAGTACCGAGCCGCGTTCGGTAAATTTCACGGCATTGCTCAGCAGATTCAGCAAGGCCTGCATCAGCCGTGTGGGGTCGCCATTGAGGCGGTCAGGCAACTGGCCGGTGTCGAGCACCACTTCCAAGCCTTTTTCGCGCGCCACGTCGAGAACCATGGTGCAGGTGCGGGTGAGCAAGGCATCGAGCGAGAAATCGACCTTCTCCAAGGTCAGCTTGCCAGACTCGATTTTCGAAAGGTCGAGGATGTCGTTGATGATTTGCAGCAGATGGTGTGCCACGCTGGAGAGCTTGGTCAGGCGCGTCTGGCTGGTGGGGTCGTCCACGTCGCGGCGCAACATGTGGGTCAGGCCCAGAATGGCGTTCATAGGGGTGCGGATTTCGTGGCTCATGTTCGCCAGGAAGTTGCTCTTGGCGCGGTTGGCCGAATCGGCCCGGTCACGCGCCTCGGCCAATTGGGCGTTGCTGAGCTGCAGTTGTTCTTCCGCACGCTTGTGGCTGGTGATGTTGGTCGCCAGCACAATAAAACCCTCTACCCTGCCGTCGCGCCAGTCGGGCAGGTACTGCACACGCGTGACGGCCCGCTCGCCCTTCTGGTTGAACTCCTCGCGTTCAAAGTCTTGCACTTCTCCGGCCAGTGCCCCCATCACCCGGGGCCGCATACGTTCGAAATATTCCGGGCCCTGCAGTTCCTGCACACTTTTGCCCAGGATTTCACCTTCGGCAAGGCCAAACCATTGACCATAACCCCGGTTTACAAAGCGGCAGCGCAGATCCTGTCCCCAGTAAGCGATGCGCCCGGGAATGCTGTCGGCGATGAGCCGCATGAAGTCCTCTGCCGCCTTGAGCTGAACAATCAACTCTTCCGACTTGTGTTGTGCCTTGCCGCGTTCTTCAAGTGCCGACACCAAAGCGGCGGTGCGCTGCTCGACCTGCGCCTCGAGTTGGTCGCGATGTTCGGTCAGCCCGACTTCAAGCTCCTTGCGTTCAGTGACGTCGGCGCAGGTGCCAAACCACTTGAGTGCACGTCCATCGGCATCAAACACCATGCCCGCACGCACATCGAACCAGCGGTAAACACCGTCGTGCCTGCGCATGCGGTATTCGGTGATGAAGTCGCCACCAGCCTGAACCTGGCGCGCCCAGCGCTCACGCATCTGTTCGCGCTCATCGGGATGCACCAACTGCAGCCAGCCGTCCCCCATCAAACGCTCGGTGGGTACACCCGAAAAAGCCACCCAACGCGAGCTTAGAAAATCACAGGCCCCGGTGGCGTCGCTGCTCCACACCAGCTGCGGCAGGATTTCTATCATCTGCCTGAGCTGGTTGGTGTTTTCCAGCACACTGCTTTCGGCCAGATGGAGCCGCCGTTGGTCGCGGTACACAAAGAACCCCAACACCGCCAGCAGCACCAGGGCGGCCCCCACGGCGATGTCGAACTGCTGCCGCTGATCGGCCATGAGATCGCGCACCTCTTTGGCCTTGTAGCTATCGAAGCGGTTCATCGCCGCTTCCAGCACCAGATAGGCTTGTTCCAGTTGCTCGGTGTTGAGATTGGCAATGTTGACGCTCTGGCCCGGCAGTTGGGCCAGAAATTCGTTGCTGTAGGTAGACACCGCCGCTGCCATGCCATCGGGGTCGCCACCAAAACTTTCCAGGCTGGAGGAAACACGCGCCAATGACTTGCGCAGAATGGCGATTTCGTCCACCACACGGCCGTTGTCTTGCGGCGCATCCAGCCAGCCCAGACGCAGCATAGACAAACTGAAGTCCAGCCGCGCCACACGAAAATCACGCACCTTCACCACGCTGGCATCGTAGGCAGCGCTCTGGGAACGTTGCAGGTAACCCATCGCCAGCACGATCAAACCACCCGCCAACAAGGTGAGTATGGGCACCAACATGCGCCAACGACCTCGCCGACTTGCGCTCGAACTCGTCATGTTGTCTCCTTACATGAGACACGTGCCCAGCCACGCCATGCAGGTCGGCTCCTTGGGCGCGCGCCGGCGACAGCGCTTCGCTTCACGGCACGGGAGATGCCATGCAATGAATTGAAGCGGCGCACCGGTTGACGTTGAAGAATGCATTCGAACCCAGGGCTCGGCTGCCTAGCGTCTTCTTGCAGGCTCCCACCAGATCCACAACGGGACTGATGTTTTCAAAGAAGTATTTTTACAACTAGTTTCAACGACGCTGACCCGACTTTACTTGCAACTTGTTGCAAGCGTCAAATAGGCGCACCCCCTTGTAGGAAAGCGCCTACAGCTATTAAAAAAATAGCAAATTAAGGCTTTACACAATCGGCGTAATAGTGCTTCACGCCATCCGGGCCTTCTTCTTCCACCAGCCCGTGGATGTCGGTGCCAAAACCTGGGCACTGGCGGTTGAACTCGCGCGAGAACTTCAGGTAGTCGACGATTTTCTTGTTGAACACCTCGCCCGGAATCAGCAGCGGAATGCCCGGTGGGTAAGGCGTCACCAGGCCCACGGTGATGCGGCCTTCCAGGTTGTCGATCTCCACACGCTCGGTCTTGCGCATGGCGATTTGTGCGTAGGCGTCGCTGGGCTTCATGGCTGGCGTGAGGTCGCTCAGGTACATGTCGGTGGTCAGGCGCGCGATGTCGTACTTGGCGTACAGGTTGTGCACGTACTGGCACAGGTCGGCCAGGCCCATCTTCTCGTAGCGCGGGTTCTGCTGGCAGAACTCGGGCAGGATGCGCCACATCGGCTGGTTTTTGTCGTAGTCGTCCTTGAAC
The DNA here is from genome assembly GCF_049316285.1 of Variovorax sp. HJSM1_2. Lineage (NCBI taxonomy): Bacteria > Pseudomonadati > Pseudomonadota > Betaproteobacteria > Burkholderiales > Comamonadaceae > Variovorax > Variovorax sp. HJSM1_2. The sequence continues at coordinate 19,196 of NZ_JBMOXA010000026.1, forward strand.
TGCTGCAACGCCGTCAGCATGCTGTTCCAGCGGCCCTTGGTGATGCCTATGGTGAACATGATGAAGAAACTGTAGAGGCCGGTTTTTTCGACCACCACGCCGTGCTCGGCCAGGAACTTGGTGACGATGCTGGCCGGAATGCCGGTCTTGGCAAACTTGCCGTTCAGGTCCATGCCCGGCGTGACGATGGTCGACTTGATCGGATCCAGCATATTGAAACCGGCGGCCATCTTGCCAAAGCCGTGCCAGTTGGCCTTGGCATTGGTTTTCGATTCACCCTTGATGATCCAGTCGGTGGCGCGGCCAATGCCCTCTTCCACCAGCTTGTCCGGTCCCCAGACCTTGAACCACCAGTCGTCGCCGTATTCTTCGTCCACCTTGCGCATGGCGCGGCGGAAGTCCAGCGCTTCGACGATGCTCTCCTCGACCAGCGCGGTGCCGCCGGGCGGCTCCATCATGGCTGCCGCCACATCGCAGCTGGCGATGATGCTGTACTGCGGGCTGGTGCTGGTGTGCATCAGATAGGCTTCGTTGAACAGGTGCCGGTCCAGCTTGACGTTTTGCGAGTCCTGGATCAACACATGGCTGGCCTGGCTGATACCGGCCAGCAGCTTGTGGATGGACTGCGTGGAATACACCACCGCATGTTTGGGCCGAATGCGCTTCTTGCCCATGGCGTGGTAGCTGCCATAAAACGGGTGGAACGCGGCGTGGGGCAGCCAGGCTTCGTCGAAGTGCAGGTTCTCCACGTAGCCATCGAGCATGTTCTTGATGGTTTCGGTGTTGTAGAGCACACCGTCGTAGGTGCTTTGGGTCAGCGTCAGGATGCGCGGCTTGACCTTGTCGGCATCCACGCCCTTGAGCAGCGGGTTGGCGCGGATCTTTGCCTTGATGGCTTCGGGCTCGAACTCGCTCTTGGGGATGGGTCCGATGATGCCGAAATGGTTGCGCGTGGGCTTCAGGAACACCGGGATGGCGCCGGTCATGATGATGGCGTGCAGGTTGGACTTGTGGCAGTTGCGGTCGACCACCACCACGTCGCCAGGGGCCACCGTGTGGTGCCAGACCATCTTGTTGCTGGTGCTGGTGCCGTTGGTCACGAAGAAACAATGGTCAGCGTTGAAGATACGCGCAGCATTGCGCTCGCTGGCGGCGATGGGACCGGTGTGGTCCAGCAACTGGCCCAGCTCTTCGACCGCGTTGCAGACGTCGGCACGCAGCATGTTCTCGCCAAAGAACTGGTGAAACATCTGGCCCACCGGGCTCTTCAGGAAAGCCACACCACCCGAGTGGCCCGGGCAATGCCAGGAATAGGAACCGTCTTCCGCGTAGTCCAGTAGCGCCTTGAAGAATGGCGGCTGCACACCTTCCAGGTAGCTCTTGGCTTCGCGGATGATGTGGCGCGCCACGAACTCGGGCGTGTCTTCAAACATGTGGATGAAACCATGCAGTTCGCGCAGGATGTCATTGGGCATGTGGCGCGAGGTCTTGGTCTCGCCGTAGACGTAGATCGGCACGTCCAGGTTCTTGCGGCGCACTTCGTCGATGAAATGGCGCAGGTTCAACACCGCCGGGTCCAGGTCTGGGCCCTGGGAGAACTCTTCGTCGTCGATCGACAGGATAAAAGCGCTGGCGCGGCTTTGCTGCTGCGCAAACTGGCTCAAGTCGCCGTAGCTGGTCACGCCCAGTACCTCAAAGCCTTCACTCTCTATCGCCTGGGCCAGGGCGCGAATACCCAGACCCGACGTGTTTTCAGAGCGAAAGTCCTCGTCGATGATGACGATGGGGAAGCGAAATTTCATGGGCGGCCTCCGGCCAAAGGGGGGATAAAAACAAAAACAGGCGCGAAGTGTAAGGAATTCTTGTGAACATGCTTTGCTGAAGGAAAAAGGCGCCTCCACAATGTGGTTTACTCAAGACAAAACAGAGGAGAAACACATGCAACAAACCACACTTTGGTGGCTCATTGCCGGGGCTGCCGTCGCGCTTGAGCTGGTCACCGGCACGTTTTATCTGCTGATGCTGGCCGTGGGCTTTGCAGCGGCGGCACTTGCCGCTTATGCGGGTGCAGGACTCACCACGCAGTTAGTGGTGGCAGGCATCGTGGGCGGTGGCAGCGTCGTGAGCTGGTACTTTGTGCGCAAGCGCCGCGGCGGCAAAAACCTGCCTGCAAGCGCCAACCCCAACGTCAACCAAGACATAGGCGCTGCTGTCTACGTCGACACCTGGCGCGCCGACGGCACCGGCAGCACCTCATACCGCGGTGCCCAGTGGACCGTGGCATTGCACGACCCCAGCGCCCAGACCAGTGTCGGCACCTACCGCGTAGTAGAGGTGGTCGGCAACCGGTTATTGGTGGACAAGGTATAAGGTCGCAGCACCGGGATCAGCCCGGCGAATTCAGATACATCAGGAGGAGTCGAGATGGAAGTAGCAGTCGTTTTATTGGTCATTGTGATTATTTTTATCAGCCGTTCCGTCAAGGTGGTGCCGCAGCAAAACGCCTGGGTGGTGGAACGCCTGGGCAAGTACCACGGCACCTTGACGCCGGGCTTGAACTTTATCGTCCCGTTCATCGACCGACTGGCCTACAAGCACAATCTGAAGGAAATTCCGCTCGACATCCCGAGCCAGGTCTGCATCACGCGCGACAACACCCAACTGCAGGTCGACGGCATTCTCTACTTCCAGGTGACCGACGCCATGCGTGCCAGCTACGGCTCGTCAAACTACATCATGGCGATTTCGCAACTGGCGCAAACCTCGTTGCGCAGCGTGATAGGTAAGCTGGAACTCGACAAGACCTTTGAAGAGCGCGACATCATCAACGCACAAGTGGTGCAGGCGATTGACGAAGCAGCGCTGAACTGGGGTGTAAAGGTGCTGCGCTACGAGATCAAGGACCTGACCCCACCCAAGGAAATTCTGCACGCCATGCAGGCACAAATTACCGCTGAGCGCGAGAAACGCGCCCTGATTGCCGCCTCCGAAGGCCGGCGCCAGGAACAGATCAACATCGCCACCGGCGAGCGTGAGGCCTTCATCGCACGCTCTGAAGGTGAAAAGCAGGCGGCGATCAACAATGCCCAGGGCGAAGCCGCCTCCATCACGGCCGTGGCCGAAGCCACGGCACATGCGATTGCGGTGGTGGCCAACGCCATTCGCCAACCGGGCGGCGAGCAGGCGGTGCAACTCAAGGTGGCGGAAAAGGCGGTAGATGCCTATGGACGCGTAGCCGCCGATGCATCGACGACCTTGATCGTGCCCAGTAACATGACGGAAGTTTCCGCACTGGTCACGTCTGCGATGAAAATGCTGCAAACCGGCAAGGCCAGTTGAGGCCCTGCCTTCCGCCCGGCGCTTGACCGCAGGTGTGCTGACATCACGTTCGTTCTCTCAAGGAACCCACATGGATCACAACGTATTGGGCTCTGAGCTTGTCCCTTGCTCGTATGACCCGCTGACCGGCTTCTTTCGCGATGGCTGCTGCAACACCAGCGACGAAGATACCGGTGCCCACGTCATCTGCGTCAAGGTCACGGCTGAATTCCTGGCGTTTTCAGCCCTGCGTGGCAACGACCTGACGACCCCGCGTCCGAGCTACCGTTTTGCCGGCTTACGCCCGGGCGACCGCTGGTGCCTTTGCGCAGAGCGCTGGAAGGAAGCTCTGGAGGCGGGTTGCGCTCCGTTGGTGGTACTCGAATCCACGCATATGAAAGCACTGGAGTTCGTTTTGCTTGAAGATCTTGAACGACATGCGGCACCAACCCGAAATGCGCGACTTTGACTGCTATAATCGTAGGCTCTGGAGCGGTGGATGAGTGGTTTAAGTCGCACGCCTGGAAAGCGTGTGTGGGTTAATAGCCCACCGCGGGTTCGAATCCCGCCTGCTCCGCCAGATCAGTATTTGCCTTATCCAGCAAATACAGCCAGCAATGGTTTAAAAGCCCTAGCGCGCAAGCTCTAGGGCTTTTTTCATGCCGGCCCTGGCTTGTCATTGATTGCGCCTTGCGTCGGCCTCCGTTGAGCCGACCATCCAATCATTGGCGTCCAGCGGCTCACCCCTGCGCTCTGCAAAAGACGCGCTTGCGCCTCTTCTCCATACAGGCCTGGACATGGCGGCAGCAGTTGCCGCAGAGCCGGGTTCTCATCTTGCTGCCCCAAAAAAATGCCCCGCTGTTGCGGGGCATTTTTCGGGCCAGAGACGGCAAACGAGTATGGCAAACGAATACGGCAGATGAATGCCGCAGGCTCACCAAAGGCTGGCTCTTGTTGGCCTGACCCCGCCCGAGCAGGGTCAAGCTACAAGACAGGCGCTCACTCGCGGCTGGCGCGCTTACGGTCGCTTTCTTTCAGGTGGCGCTTACGCAGGCGCACCGACTTGGGCGTGATTTCAACCAGCTCGTCGTCCTCGATGAACTCGACACCGTATTCCAGCGTGAGGTCGATAGGCGGCGTGATCTTCACAGCGTCTTCCTTGCCGGACACGCGGAAGTTGGTCAGCTGCTTGGTACGCGTGGCGTTCACCACCAGGTCGTTGTCGCGGCTGTGGATACCCACGATCATGCCTTCGTACACGGGGTCGTTGGCGCGCACAAACATACGACCGCGGTCGTCCAGCTTGCCCAGGGCGTAGGTGAAGATTTCACCGTCGTCCATGGAAATCAGCACACCGTTCTTACGGCCGCCGATGTCGCCCTTGTGCGGCTCGTAGCTGTCGAAGATGTTGCTGATGAGGCCGGAACCACGCGTCAGGTTCAAGAACTCGTTGGTGAAACCAATCAGACCACGTGCCGGAATGCGGTATTCCAAGCGAACACGGCCACGGCCGTCCGGCTCCATGTTCACCAGTTCACCCTTGCGCTCGCCCAGGGCCTGCATCACGCCGCCTTGGTGTGCGTCTTCGATGTCGGCGGTGACCAGTTCGATAGGCTCGTGCTTTTCGCCGTCAACCATCTTCATCACCACGCGTGGCTTGCTCACAGCCATTTCATAACCTTCGCGGCGCATGTTTTCCAGCAGAATCGTCAAGTGCAATTCGCCGCGACCCATGACTTCAAAGATACCTTCTTCGTCGGTTTCGTTGACGCGCAGGGCCACGTTGTGCTGCAGTTCCTTTTGCAGACGATCCCAGATCTGGCGGCTGGTGACGAACTTGCCTTCACGGCCAGCCAAGGGGCTGGTGTTGACGCAGAAGTTCATGGTCAGCGTAGGCTCGTCGACCTTCAGCATAGGCAATGCCACGGGGTTGAGCGGGTCGGTGATGGTCACGCCAATACCGATGTCGCCCAGACCGTTGATCAACACGATTTCGCCAGGGCCGGCTTCGGTCGCCTGCACACGTTCCAGACCTTGGAAGGTCAGCACTTGGTTGACGCGGCCTTTGACGGTTTTGCCGTCCGGGCCTTCCATGACCACCACGTCCATCATGGGCTTGATCGTGCCTTGGCTGATACGGCCAACACCAATACGGCCGACGAAGGTCGAGAAGTCGAGCGCGGAAATTTGCAGTTGCAGTGGCGCGTCTGGGTCACCCTTTTGCGCAGGCACGTGCTTCAACACGGTGTTGAACAGGGCCGACATGTCGGGGCCCCACTGCTCACCTGGAGCACCCTCTTCCAACGACGACCAGCCGTTGATGCCGGAGGCATAGACCACGGGGAAGTCGAGTTGTTCGTCGGTAGCGCCCAGCTTGTCGAACAGGTCGAATGCGGCGTTGACCACCTTGTCGGGATTGGCACCGGGCTTGTCAACCTTGTTGACCACCACGATGGGCTTCAGACCCAAGGCCAGGGCCTTCTTGGTCACGAAGCGCGTTTGTGGCATAGGGCCTTCTTGCGCATCGATCAACAGCACCACGCCGTCGACCATGGACAGCGCGCGTTCCACTTCGCCACCGAAGTCCGCGTGGCCGGGGGTGTCGACGATGTTGATGTGTGTGCCTTCCCAGCTCACGGCGCAGTTCTTGGCCAGGATGGTAATGCCACGCTCTTTTTCAATGGCGTTGTTGTCCATCACCGTGTCGACCACTTTTTCGTGTTCGGCAAAGGTGCCAGACTGACGCAGCAACTGGTCAACCATGGTGGTTTTGCCATGGTCGACGTGGGCGATGATGGCGATGTTTCGAATTTGTTTAACGCTGCTCACGGGTTCACTCCTAAAACTGTTGACCTTCTGCAATCGGCTGATGCAGGTTCTGCGCCTGCGTCTGGGCCAGGACTTGTTCGATTTCAAGTGGACTGAGCAGCCGGTCGGCAATCAGTTCACCACTCTGGATATGGGCCACCCCCAGCAAAGCTTGGGGGTCGGCGCCAAACACTGCGACCTGCGCCGCATCGGGCCACGCACCACGACGGCGCATGCCACTGAGAAAATACCCGGCATCTTGCGGCGTCAGCGTGACGCGTGTGTGATGTGCGAGCAAGGCCTCGGGCGGCAACAAACACGCCAGGCGTTCGTCTTCACTCATGGCCTCGAGCTGGGGCAAGGTCACGCACTGCGATAGGTCAAAGTCACCCGTGACCTCGCGGCGTAAAAACGTCAAATGGGCACCACAACCCAGCGCTTCACCGATGTCTTCACCGAGCGTGCGGATATAGGTGCCTTTGCTGCACTTCGCTACGAATTCAATAGCTGGTGCCGCTGATGCAGATTGCACCAACACCGCTTTCAGCGTATGAATACGCACATCGCGCGCCGGCCGCTCCACTTCCAAGCCGGCCCGCGCCAGTTCATACAAGGGCTTGCCGTCCTTCTTCAACGCGCTGTACATCGGCGGTATCTGCTGGATAGCACCGGTGAACCGCGGCAGCAGCTGTGCCAGGCTTTGGGCCGAGACATGCACAGCACGCGTTTCGATGACATCACCCTCGGCGTCGCCGGTACTGGTGCGCTGGCCCAGGCACGCAATCGCGCGGTAGGTTTTGTCGGCATCCAGATGCAACTGGCTGAACTTGGTGGCGGCACCAAAACACAGGGGCAAGACCCCGGTCGCCAATGGGTCCAGTGTGCCGGTATGCCCGGCCTTTTCGGCGCGCAGCAGCCACTTCACCTTTTGCAAGGCGTCGTTACTCGACAGGCCTATAGGCTTGTCCAGCAACAGCACCCCATGCACGGGGCGCCGCTGCACCCGAGTGCGAGGCGCATTCATGCTCAGTCCTCTTTTGCGCGAGAAGAAACCGCCTTGGCAATCAAGGCGTTCATGTCGGCCGCATGTTCGGTCGTGCGGTCGTAGATGAAGTGCAGCGTGGGCACGGTATGGATGTGCAGACGTTTGAACAGGCCATTGCGCAGAAAACCTGCGGCCTGGTTCAGCGCCTCCAGCGTGAGCTCGGCATCACCGACCAGCAAGCTGAAGAACACCTTGGCGTGTGCGTAATCCGGCGTCACTTCCACCGCCTGGATGGTGACCATGCCGACGCGCGGATCTTTGAGTTCACGCGCGATCAGCTCCGTCAGATCACGCTGGATCTGATCGGCCACCTTCAGGCTACGGTTAGGGGTATCGGATTTCTTGCGCACCATGGTGTCGTCGCCGCTTTACAGCGTCCGCGTGATTTCCTTGATCTCGAAGAATTCCAACTGATCAAGTTCCTTGATGTCGTTGTAGTTCTTGAGCTTGATACCGCACTCGAAGCCTTCCTTGACTTCGCGCACATCGTCCTTGAGGCGTTTGACGGACTCGACTTCACCCGTGTAGATGACCACGTTTTCGCGCAGCAAGCGGAACTTGCAGTTGCGCGTGACCTGGCCAGAGGTGATGTACGAACCGGCAACCGTACCAATCTTGGACGCCACGAACACCGTGCGAATCTCGGCCGTACCGATGATTTCTTCGCGTTGTTCTGGAGCCAGCATGCCCGACATCGCGGCCTTCAACTCATCAACTGCGTCGTAAATGATGTTGTAGTAGTGGATGTCCACACCGTTGGACTCGGCCGTCTTGCGCGCGCCGGCATCGGCACGTACGTTGAAGCCAATGACCACGGCCTTGGAGGCAATCGCCAGGTTGATATCCGATTCGCTGATCCCGCCGACACCGGCGTAGACCATCTGCACGCGCACCTCTTCGGTCGACAGCTTGAGCAAGGAAGCGGCCAGCGCTTCTTGCGAACCTTGCACGTCGGCCTTGATGATGACGGGTAGCGTCTTGACCTCGCCCGCGGCCATGTCCGAGAACATGTTTTCCAGCTTGGCGGCTTGTTGCTTGGCCAGCTTGGTATTGCGGAACTTGCCGGCACGGTAGGTGGCAATTTCACGGGCGCGGCGTTCGTCGCTCAGCACCATGAACTCATCACCGGCTTGCGGCACTTCGGTCAGACCCTGGATTTCCACCGGAATCGACGGACCGGCCGACTTGGTGGCACGGCCGTTTTCGTCCAGCATGGCGCGCACGCGGCCATAGGTCGAACCAGCCAACACCACATCGCCCGCCTTCAGCGTACCGGACTGCACCAGCACCGTCGCCACCGGACCACGGCCCTTGTCGAGCTTGGCTTCGATCACCAAACCCTTGGCGGCGGCATCCACCGGCGCCTTGAGTTCCAGCACTTCGGCCTGCAGCAACACCTGCTCCAGCAGTTCGTCTATGCCTTGGCCGGTCTTGGCCGACACGTTCACGAATGGCGATTCACCACCGTATTCTTCCGGCACCACCTCTTCCACCACCAACTCTTGCTTGACGCGGTCGGGGTTGGAATCGGGCTTGTCGATCTTGTTGACGGCGACCACGATAGGCACACCAGCGGCTTTCGCGTGCTTGATGGCTTCCTTGGTTTGCGGCATCACGCCGTCGTCTGCAGCCACCACCAGGATCACGATGTCGGTTGCCTGCGCGCCCCGGGCACGCATGGCGGTAAACGCCTCGTGGCCTGGGGTGTCCAGGAAAGACACCATGCCGCGCTCGGTTTGCACGTGGTATGCACCAATGTGCTGCGTGATACCACCGGCTTCGCCCGAGGCGACCTTGGCACGACGGATGTAGTCCAGCAGCGAGGTCTTGCCGTGGTCGACGTGGCCCATCACGGTCACGACTGGCGCACGTGGCAAAGCCTCGGCTTCTTGTTGTTGCACTTCTTCGTCGGTGAAGGCTTCTGGATCGTCCAGCGCCGCCACCACGGCCTTGTGGCCCATTTCTTCCACGACAATCATCGCGGTGTCCTGGTCCAGCGGCTGGTTGATGGTGACCATCTGGCCCAGCTTGATCAGGTGCTTGATGACCTCGGAGGCCTTGACCGCCATCTTGTGCGCCAATTCGGCCACGGTGATGGTTTCGGGCACGTGCACTTCAATCACACGCGCTTCCACCGGTGCTTGCTGCACCATCTCATCACGTTGGTCGCGGTCGTTGCCACGGCGGCCACGCGGGCCACCACGCCAGCTGCCACGGCCTACGCCGCCACTGGAGTCGCCGCGCGTAGGCAGCGGCTTCTTCTTGGCCGGATCGGCCCAGCTGCTCGACAGCTTGGCGGATTTAACTTCCTTGCCAGCACCGGCGGCACCTGCAGCGGGTGCTGCTCCAGGGGCTGCAGGCTTGGCCGGCGCGCCAGGTGCGGCGGCTGGCTTGTGCAGCGTGCCCTTCATGCCAGGCTTGGCCGCATCGGCCACAGCCTTGGCAGCCGGCTTGGGTTCTTCGGGCTTCTTGGCCACCAACACCTTCTTCGGTGTGGCCATCATTTCGCGGATGGCAGCGGCTTCGGCTTCGGCCTTGCGGCGGCGTTCACCCAGATCGGCGGCACGCGCAGCGTCTTCCGCAGCACGCGCCTTGGACAAAGCGGCGGCGGCATCTTTGGCTGCGTCTTTCGCGGCGTCCTTGACCACCGCCACCACAGGCTCGGGGGCGGCGACGGCTTGCGCCTTGTCTTTGGCGGCCTGAGCAGATTCGGCGGCAGCCTTGGCTTCAGCAGCAGCGGCCGCAGCTTCGGCAGCCGCACGTTCGCGCGCTTCCTGGGCTTCTTGTTCTTCGCGCTGACGGCGCTTTTCAGCCAACTCTTCTTCCTGGCGGCGGATCAGCTCGGCCTGGCGGCGCGCTTCTTCCTCGCGACGAGCCAATTCCAGCTCCTCCGGCGTGGGGCCGCTTGGGGCTTCCAGCACTTCAGTGGATGCGCCTTCGCCACCCACGTCATCAGAGCCGTCTTCACGCTTGATGAAGGTGCGCTTCTTGCGCACTTCCACCTGGATCGTGCGTGCACGGCCCGTGGAATCGGCCTGTTTGATCTCGGTGGTCGACTTCTTCACCAAAGTAATCTTCTTGCGCTCGCCTGAAGCCGTTCCATGGCTGGCCTGCAGGTAGCTGAGTAATTTTTGCTTGTCGGCATCGGTCAAGGTATCGGCAGACGCGGACTTGGCCACGCCTGCGCCCTTGAGTTGCTCAAGCAGGACGTCTGGAGATTTTTTGAGTTCAGCAGCAAACTCGGCGACGGTGGTATTGGACATGTGTGTTGTGACCTTTCATGACCGTTACTCTTGAGAAGCGGCGTCATCGGCAAACCAATGTGCGCGTGCTTTCATGATCAAAGTCGTGGCCTCGTCGGGGGACAGGCCGGTAATTTCAGTAAGTTCGTCCCCGGCCAGATCGGCCAGGTCGTCGCGGCTATGCACACCAGCTTCATTCAGCTTGGCGATCAGCTCCACCGTCAGCCCTTCGAGGTCACGCAGATCCTGCGAAACCTCGTCAGCACGCTCTTCGCGGGCGATTTCCATGGTCAGCAACACATCCTTGGCACGGGCGCGCAACTCATTGACCGTTTCTTCGTCGAAGCTCTCGATGTCGAGCATTTCCTGCAGCGGCACGTAGGCCACTTCTTCCAGGCTGGTGAAACCTTCCTGGATCAGGATGTCGGCGATTTCCTCGTCCACATCCAGCTTTTCCATGAACAGCTTGCGGCTCGAATCGGTTTCGGTGGCTTGCTTTTGCGCCGATTCGGCGGCGTCCATGATGTTGATCTTCCAGCCGGTGAGTTCGGAGGCCAAACGCACGTTCTGGCCGCCGCGGCCAATCGCGATGGCGAGGTTTTCCTCGTCCACCACCACGTCCATGGCGTGACGCTCTTCGTCCACCACGATGGACGACACGTTGGCCGGGGCCAGCGCACCAATCACGAATTGCGCCGGGTCTTCGCTCCACAGCACGATGTCGACACGTTCGCCAGCCAGCTCGTTGGTGACGCCGTTGACACGTGTGCCACGCACACCGACGCAGGTGCCGATGGGGTCAACACGCTTGTCGTGCGACAACACGGCGATCTTGGCGCGCGAACCGGGGTCACGGGCGCAGGTTTTGATTTCCAGCAGGCCTTGCTCGATTTCCGGCACTTCCTGGCGGAACAGCTCAATCATGTACTCCGGCGCGCTACGCGACAGAATGATGGGCGCGCCACGCAGCGTCAGGTCCACTTCCATGATCATGGCGCGCACGCGGTCGCCGGTGCGCAGGTTTTCCTTGGGGATCATTTCGCTGCGGCGCAGACGGCCTTCAACGCGGCCGCTCTCCACAATGATGTCGCCCTTGTCCATGCGCTTGACGGTGCCGACGAAGATCTTGTCGCCACGCGACATGAAATCGTTGAGCAACATTTCGCGCTCGGCGTCGCGGATCTTTTGCAGGATGACTTGTTTGGCGGCCATGGCGCCGATACGGCCTATGGGCACGGACTCGACCGGCTTCTCGATGTAGTCACCCTCTTCGATGTCGGCGATGTCTTCGCGCACATCGGAGACCAGCTCTTCGGCATCAGGATTCTGCAGGCCGGCAGAGTCCGGCACCACCAGCCAGCGGCGGAAGGTGTCGTAGCTGCCGCTGTCGCGGTCGACCACGACACGGATGTCCACATCGCCCGGATAGAGCTTTTTGGTGGCTTGAGCCAGGGCCGCTTCAACAGCGCCAAATACGACATCCCGCTCCACGTTCTTTTCACGTGAAATAGCGTCGACCAACATCAACATTTCGCGATTCATCTCACGAACCTCCTGAATACTCAATCAACAAATCAACCCGCGCCGCCGGACAAAGCCGAGGTGCAGATATCAGCCCTCCGCAACGCCTTTGTCTTTGGCGTTGCGGCCCTTGAAACTGACGATGGGCGCAAGCCTGGCTTCGCGCAACTCATCCAGTACGAAACCCAGCACCTGCACGGGTGCAGGTGCGCGCTTCTTGCTCACTCGCACACCGGGCTTGGCCGGTGGCGCATCACTCCAGACGATTTGCCAGCCAGCGGCTTGGCCCTCGGTTGCAGCAACGCGCTCAAGCGTGCCGCGAAATTTTTTACGGTTGGCGCTGACCTGGCCGGCTGCTGCCTCACCGATAGGCGCCTTGAGCGTGAGGTCGATCTCGGAACCTTCAAAACGCTCGAAATCGCGCTCGTGGCGCAGCGGCCGGTCTATGCCTGGGGATGAGACCTCCAGGCGCTTGTATTCGACGGTCTCGACTTCCAGCACAAACTGCAGCTGGCGGGTGACTTTTTCGCAATCCTCGACCGTGACGAACTGCTCTACACCCGGCTCCCATGGCAGATCAATCGTGATGCGCAGCAAACCACCGGCAGAGCGCTCAATCTCTACCAAGTCGTAACCCAAGCCGGTTACCGTTTTTTCAACGATGTCTTGCAGTGCCACGTGTCTGTATGGAATGTCTGGTTTAAATACGGTAAATCTGCGCCTGAAACCCACGCCAGACCCACAGTTACGCGGCTCTTTGACGGTTTTTCAGAGGCATCAAAAAACAATCGACCAAAAAAAACGGGCGGTAGTTACCCGCCCGTTTGGTCGTGAGCCGGTATTGTATCGTAAAAAGTCACATTCGGCCAGTGGTGCACCACGGCCCAAGCACGATAAACCGGCGGATCCAGCGCCGATCAGGCCGCCGCGGCCACCAGCATGCGGGTGTAGCTGTGTTGTGGCGTGTCCAGCAGTTGCTGCACCGGCCCGTATTCGACGATTTCGCCGTCTTTCATCACCATCACCTGATGTGCCATGGCGCGGATCACATCCACGTCGTGGGTGATCAGCAAATAACTCAGGCCACGCTGGCGCTGCAGTTGCTGCAGCAGTTGCAGCACCTGCTTCTGTATGGTGACGTCGAGCGCACTGGTGGGCTCGTCCAGCACCAGCAGTTGCGGGTTGACCACCAGCGCGCGCGCAATCGCCAGCCGCTGCCGCTGGCCACCCGAAAACTCGTGCGGATAACGCTGCAGCAAGCCCGGGAACTGGGCCTCGCTCATGCCCACGCTGGCCAGCGTATCCAGCACCACCTGGCGCTGCTCGCTCAGCGCCTGCAGCGGCGCGTGCACGCGCAGTCCCTCGGAGACAATTTCCTCCACCGTCATACGCGGCGACAGCGACGAGAACGGGTCCTGGAACACAACCTGCACCACCGCACGCAAAGCCTTGTTGTGCGCGGCGTTGCGGCTCCAATGCGCGCCCTGCACTTCCAGAGCACCAGAAAACGGCACCAGCCCCAGCGCGGCCAGCGCCAAGGTCGACTTGCCCGAGCCAGACTCGCCCACCACACCCAGGGTTTGGCCTGGGCGGATGCTGAAATTGGCGTCTTTCACGGCGACGAAGCAGCCCTTCTTGAACCAGCCCTCGACACCGGGAATCGGCACCGGATAACTCACACGCAGGCTTTCAGCCGACATCACCGGCACCACCTGGCGGTCGTGCACGGCACTGACCACGTCGCGCTCGGGCCGGCTGTCGAGCAACTTGCGGGTGTAGGCGTGTTGCGGGTGTGCAAACACCTGCGACACCGGCCCGACTTCGACAATATGGCCGTTTTCCATCACCGCCACACGGTCGGCAAACCTGCGCACCAGGTGTAAATCGTGGGTGATCAGCAGCACCGCCATGCCGTTGCTGTGTTGCAAGTCACTCAGCAGTTGCAGGACTTGCCCGCGCAGGCTCACGTCGAGTGCCGTGGTCGGCTCATCGGCCAGCAGCAGGCGCGGTTTGCAGGCCAGGGCCATGGCGATCATGGCGCGTTGGCGCTGCCCGCCGGAGAGTTGGTGCGGATACGCCTTGGCCCGCCTAGCGGGCTCGGGAATGCCCGTATCAGCTAACAATTTAATAGCTTCTCGCGCAGCATCGGTGCGCGTATAACCCAGTTTTTCCTCCAGGACCTCGGCAATTTGCGCACCTACCGGGAACACCGGGTTCAGCGCCACCATGGGCTCCTGGAAAATCATCGCCACGTCTTGCCCGCGAATGCCGCGCAAGGCGGCTTCCTTCAGCCCACACAGGTCGACCAGGCCATCTCGGCTGTGGAACAGCGCCTGGCCCGACACCTCGGCGTCCTGCACCAGGCGCAGCAGGCTCATGGCGGTGATGGTTTTACCCGAGCCCGACTCGCCCACCAAGGCCAGCTTTTCACCCGCATGCACCTGGAAATGCACACCGTGCACCACCTCGCGGCCGGCAAAACCCACACGCAGGTCGCGCACCTCCAGCAGCGGCTGGCCGGTTGGCAGCATGTTCTGGCTCATGGCCGGCCCTCCGCCGCCAGCGCAGCGGCCGCTGGCTTGTCTTTTTGCCGCACCGGCTCGGGCGCGTCCACCTTGCGCGGATCGAGCGCATCACGCAGCGCGTCGCCCATGAAGGTCAGCAGCAGCAGTGTGCTCACCAGCAGCACAAAGGTGGAGAGCGAAATCCACCAGGCGTCGATGTTGTTCTTACCTTGCGACAGCAATTCGCCAAGAGACGGTGTACCCGGCGGCACACCCAGGCCGAGAAAGTCTAGCGAGGTCAGCGCCAGGATGGCGGCACTCATGCGAAACGGCAGAAACGTGACCACCGGCGTCATGCTGTTGGGCAATACGTGGCGCACGATGATCTGCCAATTGCTCAGGCCCAGCGCGCGCGCCGAGCGCACGTAGTCGAGCTGCCGGTTGCGCAGAAACTCGGCGCGCACATAGTCCGACAAACCCAGCCAGCCAAACAGGCTCAACAGCACCAGCAACAAGGCCACACTGGGCTCGAACACCGCGCTGAAGATGATCAGCAGGTACAGCTCGGGCATGGAACCCCAGATTTCCATGAAGCGCTGGAACACCAGGTCGGTACGCCCGCCAAAGTAACCCTGGATGGCGCCGCTCACCACACCCAGCACAATGCCGGTGAAGGTCAACGCCAACGCAAACAACACGCTGACCCTGAAGCCATAAATCAGCTGCGCCAGCAGGTCGCGCCCGCGGTCGTCGGTGCCCAGCCAGTTCTCGGCGGAAGGTCCCGAGGGATTGGGCGCCTTGGCAAAATAATTCAGTGTTTTGGCGCCGTAGGGATTGGGCGCAAAAACCGCCCAGTTGCCATCTTTCTGCAGTTGCCCACGAATAAAGGGGTCGAGGTAATCGGTTTCGGTATCAAAGTCGCCGCCAAAGGTTTTCTCCGAGTACGACTGCACGATGGGGTAATAAAACTTGCCCTCGAACCTGACCACCAGCGGCCGGTCGTTAGACACCAATTCGGCCGTCAGGCTGAGCAGCACCATGGCAACAAAAATCACCAGGCTCCAATAACCAAGACGGTTGCGTTTAAAACGGTTCCAGGCGCGGCGGCCCGGCGAGATTGATTTCGGGGACGTGGGCACAGCGTGGTTTGTCATAGGCTGTCGAACTTGACCCGGGGGTCGACCCATACGTAGCACAGGTCGCTGATGAGCTTGGTGAGCAGCCCAATCAGCGTGAACAGATAAAGCGTGCCCAGCACCACCGGGTAGTCGCGCCGGATCACACTCTCGTAGCTCAGCAGGCCCAGGCCGTCGAGCGAAAACAGGGTTTCAATCAGCAACGAGCCGGTGAAAAACGCGCCGACAAACGCCGCCGGAAAACCCGTGACGATGGGGATCAGCGCATTGCGCAACACATGGCGCCACAACACCTGGCGCTCGGCCAAACCCTTGGCACGCGCCGTCACCACATACTGTTTGCGTATTTCTTCGAGGAAGGCGTTTTTCGTCAACATGGCGGTGACGGCAAAACTGCCCAGCACCATGGAGGTAATGGGCAGCGCGATGTGCCACAGATAGTCGATGATCTTGGCGCCCCAGCTCAGTTCGGCCCAATTGCTGGACACCAGCCCACGCAGCGGAAACCACTGCAGTTGCCCGCCAAACACCACCAGCAGCAAGACCCCCAGCACAAAGCCGGGAATGGCGTAACCCACCAGCACCAGCAGCGTGGTCACCAGATCAAAGCGTGAACCGGCGCGCACCGCCTTGGCCACCCCTAGCGGTACGGCCACCAGGTAGCTGATGAAAAACGTCCACAAGCCCAGGCTGATGGACACCGGCAGCTTCTCCATGATGAGCTGCGACACCGGCTTGTTCTGGAAGAAGCTGCGCCCCAGATCAAAACGCGCAAACTGGCCCAGCATCTGGAAGAAGCGCTCGTGCGCCGGCTTGTCAAAGCCATACAGCGCCTTGATTTGTTCTATGCGCTTCGGGTCCACACCCTGGCCGCCGCGGTAGCTGAAGCCCGCACCTTCGGCCGCGCCGTGGCCGGCGCCCGCGCGGGCTTCCGCCAAATACTGCTCCACCGGTCCGCCAGGCACAAACTGCACCACCGCAAAGGTGATCAACAGCACCCCCAGCAAGGTGGGCACCATGAGTGCGAGGCGCTTGAGGACATAGGCCAGCATGGGATTACTTCGCCTCCGCTGAAGATGCTGCGGGCTTGGCGGCGGCAGCCGCCTGCGTCTTGCCCGCTTCGGTCTGGCGCGACCACCAGGTGTGTATCACCCAGGTCTCGCCCGGCGAATACGGCGGCACTTCCAGTGGCCATGCCAAGCGCCAGGCGTTGTAGGCCATGCGGTGGGTGCTTTGTGAATACTGCGGAATCAGGATATGGCTGTGGGCAATCACCCGGTCCAAGGCGCGGCAGGCTGGCAGCAGATCGGCCTTGCTTTTGGCGCTGACCATGCGGTTGATGAGTGCATCGACCGCCGGGTTCTGGACACCGGTGTAGTTGCCCGAATCCTCCACCGTGGCCGCCTTGCTGCCAAACATGTCGGCGAACTCTTGCCCCGGGCTGTTGGTGCCGGGGAAGTTGATGGTCATGATGTCGAACTCGAACTTGCTCAGCCGCTGCTGGTACAGCGCAAAGTCCACGGCGCGGTAGTTCAGCTTGATGCCCAGCTTTTCCAGGTTGCGCGCCCAGGGCACCACCACGCGGGCTCCGCCTTCGTTGCTGTCCAGGTAGTCGATCACCAGCGCCTCACCCTTGGCGTTGCGCAAGGCGCCGTCGCGCACCTCCCAACCGGCTTCGCGCAGCAAGGCCTGGGCTTTGCGCAGATTGGCCCGCAGCGACGAATCTCCGTCGGTGCGCGGCGGTGTGGTCATGGGGCCAAAGGCGGCAGCGGGAATGTTTTTGCGCAATGGATTCAGCAGCGCCAGTTCTTCCGCCGTAGGGCTTCCCTTGGCCTGGCAATCGGTATTGCCGAACAAGCCGTTGACACGTTCATAGGCGCCATAAAACAACTGGCGGCTGAGCCATTCAAAATCAAATGCCAGGCCCAGGGCCTCACGCACTCTTGCGTCCTTGAACTTGTCGCGTCGGGTGTTGATCACGTAGCTTTGGAAGCCGGTGGGCAACTGGTGCTTGAACTCACCCTTGACCAGTTCACCACTGTCGAACTTGCGCCCGTTGACACGCCGCGCCCAGTCGCCGGCCGAGAAAAAGCGCATCAGGTCGAACTCGCCAGCCTTCAGCGCTTCCAGCTTGGCGGTGTTGTCCTTGTAGATCTTGACCGTCACGCGGTCGAAGTTGTCCATGCCGCGCTTGACGTTCAGGTCGCGTGCCCAGTAGTCGGGGTCACGCACGTAGGTGATGTCTTTGCCGAAATTCACCGGGCCAATGCGGTAAGGGCCGCTGCTGATAGGCGGATCCATCACCACCTCGTCAAAACGCTTGGCCTTGCCGTTCACCATGCCCCAGCGCTGGCTGAAGATGGGCAGGCCACCCACGGTCAGCGGCAGTTCGCGGTTGGGTTTTTTGAAGCGAAAGCGCACGGTGCGCGCATCCAGCACATCGATGCCGGCCACGTCTTCCAGCAGGGTTTTGTAACCCGGCGAGGTGTATGGACCCACAAGCGTCTCGTAGGTGAAGCGCACATCGGCGGCCGTCACCGGCCGGCCATCATGGAAGCGGGCCTCCTTGCGCAACACAAAGGTGGCGCTGAGGCGGTCGGCGGGCACCGACACATCTTCGGCCAACAAGCCGTAGCCCGAGCCGTTTTCGTCCATGGAACCGGTGAGCAGCGTGTCGAACAACATGTCGCCCAGATAGGCCGGTGCACTGCCCTTGATGGTGAAGGGGTTGTATTTGTCGAAGGTGGAGCTGCGCACATTGCTCACCAGCCGGATCTCACCACCCTTGGGGGCATTCGGGTCGGCATAGGCAAAGTGGCTGAAACCGGCGGGGTATTTCAGCTCGTCCCACAACGCATAGCCATGCGCCGCCCAGGCCGGAACGGCTGCGCAGCACCATAAGCTCAGACTCCCTGCAATCCATGAAAAACGCATGCGACAATTCTGCACCAGATCGTTACCTGTTTTATCACCCGTTCATTTGCCGGTCATATCCATGATATTGGCACTTGCACTTTAGGAAATTGCTCACCATGGGTTTTCTCACCGGCAAAAAATTGTTGATCACCGGCGTGTTGTCCAACCGCTCCATCGCCTATGGCATTGCCAAAGCCTGCCATGCACAGGGCGCCGAGTTGGCGTTCAGCTACGTGGGTGAGCGTTTCAAAGACCGTATCACGGAATTCGCTGCCGACTTCGACTCCAAGCTGATCTTTGATTGCGATGTGGGCGACGACGCGCAAATCACCAAGCTGTTTGCCGACCTGGCCCAGACCTGGCCGACGTTTGACGGCTTTGTGCACAGCATTGGCTACGCGCCGCGCGAAGCCATTGCCGGTGACTTTCTCGACGGCCTGAGCCGCGAAGGCTTCAAGATCGCACACGACATCAGCGCCTACAGCTTCCCGGCCATGGCCAAGGCGGCCCTGCCCTACCTCAACCCCAAGTCAGCCCTGCTGACGCTGACCTACCTGGGCGCCATCCGCCACGTGCCCAACTACAACACCATGGGCCTGGCCAAGGCCTCGCTCGAAGCCAGCGTGCGTTACCTGGCCGAGTCGCTGGGCCCCAAGGGCATGCGTGTTAACGGCATCAGCGCCGGCCCCATCAAAACGCTAGCGGCCAGCGGCATCAAGGGTTTTGGCAAGATTTTGAGCGTGGTCGCCGAGACTTCACCGATACGACGCAACGTGACGATTGAAGACGTGGGCAACGCCGCCGCCTTCATGCTGTCCGACCTGGCCAGCGGCATCACCGCCGAGATCACCTATGTGGACGGCGGCTTCAGCCACGTCGTGGGCGGCATTGCCGAGCCTGCGGCCGAGGCTTGATCTTTTAAGGAAAATTGGCCGCTGACGCTTGCCAGATAAGCGTCAACAGCTATTCTTTTTGAAACGCCCGTTTTTACGGGCGTTGTCCTTTCTGCAGCTTGGCCGCAATGTCGTCCAACACCGGCAGCAGGTCGGCCACCGAATCAATCACGTAGTGCGCCCCCGCCGCCTTGAGCTGGGCGGTAGCGGTCTCGCGCAAGGCCTGCTGGGCCGGGGCGTCCAGCGCCTGCCATTCGGCCAAGCTCAAACCGACTGCATTGCCGCTGATGGCCAGGCCCACGGTCCAGGTGCCGGCGTGCAAGCCCTCTTCTATGCCCACGCCGGTGTCGTCCACCTTCACCACAGTGTGCGGCGGCCACACACCCAGGTCGGCAAAAGTGCGGTACATCATCAGCGGCGACGGCCGGCCGGCGGCCAGGTCGCCGGCGCAGACCAGGTTGTCGGGCACGTAGCCGCCCTTTTCGGCGATGGGCAACACGATGTCCATGATGGGCCGGTTGTAGCCGGTGGTAGAGCCTATCTTCAGGCCGCGCGCGCGCAGCGTGTTGACCATGTCCACGGCGCCGGGGATGAAGTCCGCAAAGTCGGCCACCACGGCCGCGTTCATGGGCGTGAAGACCTCATACAGGTGGTCCACGTCGGCCTTGCTGAAAGCCTTGCCATGCAGCTTTTCCCATTGCGCGGCGACACACGGCAGTTGACCCAGAGCGTGGATGTGGTCCCACTTGGCCATGCCCATGGGGCCACGGGCTTCTGCGATCGTCAGGTCTATGCCGAACTTCTCGAACAGGCGCACAAAGGCGCCCATGGGCGCGCAGGAGCCAAAGTCGAGTATGGTGCCGGCCCAGTCGAAGACGACGGCGCTGAGTTGGTTGTGTTGATTGCTTGTCATTTTTGGAGCGCTTGGTTACCAATCGGAGAAAACTTCTTCGGCAATGCCAAAGGCCGTGCTGGCACCGGTGCCGCTGGTCACCAGCACCAGGCGTGTGGCCGCGTCGGGCCGGTCGATCAAGCAGTCGGTGCTGGCGGATGAGGGGTAGGTGCCAACCCAGCGTTCTGTCACGGTCGCCTCTTTCAGGCGAAGCGTGGCATGCAGGTGGCGCAGGATGATGTCGTCCACACGCTGGTTGGCAAAAGGCTCCAGCACCGGGCCGTAGTGATGGGAGTCGCCCACCACCAAGGAGCCATCGGCGCTTTGCACCACGATCAGGTGAATGCCGTGGGCCAGGGCCTCGGCTTCTTCCGCATCGAGTTGCACACGCAGCGCAGCGGCCTCGGGCAGCTTGCTGTAGCCGTGGTAACGCACCAGGCTCAGGTCGGACATCACGGCGGACGGCAGCTTGAAACCCGCCTCGGGCCGCACACGCAGCATATGGAGCTGGCAGAGCTGCAAGTTGTGTGCGGCGATGCGCTCGGCAAACAGGCCGTTTAAATCGGTGTTGGTGCAAACCGCCACGCGCTCCGCAAAGTAGCTGCCACGTGCGGTGCGTACCTTGGGCGCGGACACCTCGAGCACGGCTTCGCTGAAGCGGAACACCACGCCATGGACCTCGGCCAGCCAACGCGTGAGCTGGCCAATGGCGGTGCGTGACTCCACACGTATTTCATGCGGGCTGTAGAGGCCGCCGGCGGCGCCGTCCCACTGCAGCGACGGTGCGCGGCGCACGGCTTCGGCCGCATCCACCAGTTCACAAGCCTCGGCCATGGGCGTTTGCATAAAGGCCTGCAGCACGTCCAAAGCCTTGGGGCGGAAGGCCGACAGCCACAGGCCTTGGTGCAGCACCGGTATGCCGGCTTGCGGCGCCACCTCGCCCCACACTTCGCGGGCACGGCGCGCACGCCGCCAGGTGTCGCCAGCGCCCTGGCCGGTGACGGTGATGAAGCCGAAGTTGCGGATGGAAGCGCCCACGCAGGCCGCGTCGCGCTCCAGCACACACACCTTCAGGCCACGGCGCGCGGCGGTGTAGGCATGGGCCAGGCCGACGATGCCGGCGCCGACCACGATCACATCAAATTGATTGCTGCCTTGAATATTGTCTTGCATGGTTTAGGGATGTCAAAAAGTTCAATTGCGCGGCAAGCGCAGCACCGGCCAGCCACGCGTGCTGGCCTCGGCTTCGAGCCGCTTGTCCGGGTCTACCACCACCGGCTGGCCCACGGCCAGCAACAGCGGCAAGTCGTTGATGGAGTCGCTGTGAAAGCTGGACTTGGCCAAGGTCGGCGCTGCGGCCCAGCCACGCTCGGTCAGCCAGCTCTTGAGGCGCGTGACCTTGCCCTCGCGCATGTTCAGCACATCCTGGGTTTTGCCGGTGAAGCGCCCTTCTGCATCACTCTCCAGCTCGGTGGCGAGCAAATGTTCAAAGCCCAATACCTGCGCAGTTTCTTCCACCAGGAAGCGGCTGGTGGCGGTGCTCAACACCAGCAGGTCGCCACGCGCCTGGTATTGGCGCATCAGCGCAAAAGCCGATGGCGGCAGGCGCGGCAGTATCACGTCGCGCATGAACATGCTGCGCAAGGGCTGCCATTCGGCCGGTGTTTTGCCGGCCAAGGTGGCGGCAAAAAAAGCGCAGAACTCACCGGGCACGGCCTCACCGGCGTTGTAGCGCCGCTCCATGGCCTGGTTGCGTTCGGCAAACTCGGGGCCGAGCACACCATGCTCGATTAAAAACGCCCCCCACAGCACTTCCGAGTCGCCGGTCAGCAGGGTGTTGTCCAGGTCGAACACGGCCAAGGTGGGGCCGGGAACCATATCTCTTTTTTCTTGCATCAAAAATTCTTTAACAAAAAAGCCGAAGCTGCAGACTAACGTGACGGGTTGCGCCACGCCTGGGTGCGCCGCTCCACCAGTTTGCCAACACCCAAGTAGACCAAGGTGACGATGAGCGAAGTGCCCGCAATCAACACCGCCATGGCGGCGGCCGGGCCAGTGTCGCCGGCCTCGTCCAAGTTCAGAATCGCCACCGAGGCCAGCTTGGTGTCGGGCGAATACAAAAACACCACGGCCGAGATGGTGGTCATGGCGTTGATGAAGAAATAACGCGACACATCCAGCAGCGTGGGCAGGCAGATCGGCACCGTCACGCGCCAGAAGGTGGTGTAGAACGGCACCTTCAGCGAACCCGACACGGCCTCGAACTCCGCATCAATCGCCTTCAGCGCCGTCACCACGGTCAGGTGACCCGTGGTGTAGAAGTGCACGATGGTGCACAACACCAGCAGCGCGCCGGTCTGGTACAAAAAGTTCAGCGGGTTGGCCGGTGCGTTGAAGAAGAAGATGTAGCCCAGGCCCAGCACCAGGCCGGGCACGGCCATGGGCAACATGGCCAGCAAACGGATGACCGGGCGCGCCCAGTCCAGGCCGCGCGTTTTCTCCAGCAGATAGGCACCGACAAACACCAGCACCGGGCCTATGGTGGCCGTGCCGAAGGCGAGCTTGAGGCTGTTGACCATGGCCTGATCCAGCTCGGCATCGACCAGGCCGGCGATGTAGTGCGACAAACTAGGCGTGAGGTTGTAGGGCCAGAGCTTGGCAAACGAGGCGAAAACCGCCATGCCAAACATGGCCAGCATCAGCGCGCAGATCAGGGCGCAAAACAGCGTCATCGCCAGATCAAAACCACGCGCGGGCGTGGGCACCAAGGCCACGGCACGTGCGCTGAGCATGGCGGTTTGTTTGCGCTGCACAAAGAAGTCGACGACGAAGGTCAAGACCGCTGGTGTGAGCAGCAGCAAGGCCACCACGGCGCCACGCTGAAAGTCCTGCTGGCCGATCACCAGCTTGAACACATCGGTGGCCAGCACGTTGAAGTTGCCGCCCACCACTTTGGGAATGCCGAAGTCCGTCATCACCAGCGTGAGGCTGACCAGAGCCGCCGAGATCAGGCCGTATTTGGCGCCCGGCAGCGTGATGGTGACAAATTTGCGCAGTGTGCTGGTGCCCAGCGCATCGGCCGCTTCATACAGCCGCGCATCGGCCAGCGTGAGCGCCGTCACCAGCACCATCAGCACATGCGGAAAGACCGCAAAACACTCGGCCAGCACAATGCCCGAGGCGCCGTAAATGCCACTGAAACCCAAGGCCAGCCAGAAGTCCTTGGCCACGCCCTGGTTGCCAAACCAGTAGATCAGCGAAATCGCCGACAGCAGCGATGGCGCCAACAGCGGCAGCAGCGTGATGGTGCGCAGCAAGCCCTTGAACGGCATGCAACTGCGCGTGAGTGCATAGGCAAAAGTGAAGGCCAATGGGATGACAATCAACGTCACCAGCACCGACACCCAGACACTGTTCCACAGGCTTTGCAGCAGCGCGGGAGAAGCCAGGTAAGCGGTGAAATTGGCCCAGCCACTTTTTTCGCCCGTGCCACCCAGGGCTTGCGACAGAATAGCCAGCAATGGCGACACCAGGCCCAGCGCCAGGAACAGCAGGATCAAGCCCAGCAGCAGATGCGCCAGACGGTCGCTCCAGTGCAGGCGCTGGCGCTGCGGTGGGGCGGACAAAACAACGGCAGCGGCGGCCATGCTCACACCTCGGCCGTGGGGAACACGCGCATGCGGTCAACACGCAGCGCAAAGCGCAAGCTGGCGCCTTCACGTATGCCGTATTCGTCCATCTGGTTCAGCGAAAACTGCAACTGCACGGTTTGGTCCGGAATCTCGTCGATGGCCAAACGCGCCAGGCAGTTGCTGCCCATGAATTCGATGTGCTGCACCTTGCCGTGGCACTGGCCGGGGTGCGTGTCTTGCAAGCCATCGAGCACACGGTCTTCGGGGCGCAGGTACAAACAGACTTCACGCCCAGGGCGGAAATCGGCCCCAGACTCGGGCGCACACTGCAGGCGCAACTGGCCGCAGCGGAACCAGCGGTCACCTTCGGCCGTGGCTCGCAGCTTGTTCACCTTGCCGACAAACTCGGCCACAAACGGTGTGGCGGGTTCGCGGTAAACCTGCATGGGTGTGCCCACTTGCTCGATCACGCCGTGGTTCATCACCACGATGCGGTCAGCCACCGACAAGGCCTCTTCCTGGTCGTGTGTCACCATGATGGTGGTCACGCCCAGTTGGCGTTGCAGCGAGCGGATTTCGTTGCGCAGGTGCACACGCACAATCGCGTCGAGCGCGGAAAGCGGCTCGTCCAGCAACAACAAGCCTGGCGACATGGCCAGCGCTCGCGCCAAGGCCACACGCTGCTGCTGCCCGCCCGACATTTGCGCCGGGTATTTGGCACCACTGCCCGGCAGACCCACAAGGGCCAGCAGTTCATTCACGCGCGCCTGGATCTGCGCACGTGGCACGCGCCGATTCACCAGGCCGTAGCCCACGTTGTCGGCAATCGTCAAATTGGGGAACAGCGCGTACGACTGGAACACGATGCCATAGTCGCGCTGCGCGGGCGGCAACACCGAGATGTCGCGCCCGTCCTGGAAAATCTGGCCCGAGGTTTGTGTCTCCAGCCCGGCAATGATGCGCAGCAGCGTGGTCTTGCCGCAGCCTGAGGGCCCGAGAAAACAGACAAACTCGCCGCGCGGAATCGACAGCGCGATGTTGTCCAACGCCTGGAAAGCGCCGAAGTTTTTGCGTATGCTGTTCAGGCGCAGATAGGCGTCTTGGTCAACAGCAGGCATGGTCTGCTCATCCTTTGGCAGCGGGGACTGCTTCTCGCGCGGCATTCCCAAGCCCGTGGGGGCCAGGAAGCCGCGTGCCTTGAAAAGCCTTTTCATGGCGCGCGGCGTCAACATGTTTACTTCTTCTCGCTCTTGGCGTCGTAGCGCTTGGACCACTCGGTCAAGGTGCGCTCGCGGTTCACGGCCGAGGTCGTGAAGTCCATCTTGATCAGACGTGCTTCATAGTCGTCTGGAATGCCAGGCAGCTTGGGCGCCACGCCGGGCTGGGCGGTGATGGCGAAGTTCTTGCCATACAGCAGCATGGCGTCTTTGCTCGAAGCCCAGTCGGCCAGTTTCTTGGCGGCATCCAGCTTCTTCGTGCCCTTGTAGATGGCGTAGCCTTCCAGATCCCAACCCAGGCCTTCCTTGGGGAACACCAACTCGATTGGCGCGCCCTTGGCCTTGTTGGTGTAGCCACGGTACTCGAACGAAATGCCGGCCACGTATTCACCCGAAGCCGCCATGTTGCAGGGCTTGGAGCCCGAGTGTGTGTATTGGCCGATGTTTTCGTGCAGCGCGTCCATGTATTTCCAGCCGCCGCCCTTGCCGTTGTCATCACCCCACAGCTGCAGCCAGGCTGCCACGTCGAAGTAACCCGTGCCCGAGGATGCGGGGTTTGGCATCACCACCTGACCCTTGAATTCGGGCTTGGTCAGATCTTTCCAGCTGGTGGGGATGGCGATGTTGCGTTTCTTCGCTTCCACGGTGTTGAAACACACCACGGCGCCAAACACGTCCATGCCAAACCAGGCCGGCGGATTCTTCTTGTCGCGGTACTGCGGCATGATCGCGTCCAGGTTCAGCGGCGCATAGGGCTGCAGCATGCCGTTGGCATCAAACAGAGCCAGGCTGGATGCCGCCACGCCCCAGATCACGTCCGCCTGCGGGTTGGCTTTTTCGGCCAGCAGCTTGGCGGTGATCACACCCGTGGAGTCGCGCACCCATTTGATCTCGATATCCGGGTTGACCTTGTTGAAGGCTTCTTGGTAGGCCTTGAGCTGGTCGGTTTCAAGCGCGGTGTAAACCGTCAACTGCGTTTTCTGCGCGAACGCACCGGTTGCGCAGAGCAGGCCCAGGGCACCGGCCAGCACAGGTTTCCAAAACTTCATGGGAAGACTCCTTGTGAAAAGAAATGAAATGTGACTTCTGCGTGTTTCATCTTGATGACACACAGCCCAAGCAAAATGGGTGCCACACCAAACTCTTTGTCTTTCACATTTTGTAAATCGTAGACAATCTTCAATCTGCACACTACCATTTACCCATGAGCACGACGCCTTCAACTCCCCTGGTTTCCGCACCTGCGCAACCCTCGACCATTGCACTGCTTCAGCGCAATTCGCTCGCAAGTTTGGTGCAGACTGAAATTGAACGCATGATTTTGGGCGGCGAACTGGCCTCTGGCGCCAAGCTCACAGAATCCATACTCGCCGACCGCCTGGGCGTATCGCGCGGGCCGGTGCGCGAGGCTTTTCGCATGCTTGAAGAATCAGGCCTGGTGCGCACCGAGAAGAACCGCGGCGTGTTTGTGCGCGACGTGGCAATTGAAGAAGCACTGGAGATTTTTGAGCTGCGCGCGGCCATGGACCAATACGTAGGCCGCAAGCTGGCCGAGACCATCACGGCGCCGCAGATCAAAGAACTGCGCGGCTATGTTGACGAGATGGAGCAAGCCACCAAAGCCGGCGACGCCCAGACCTACCACCGGCTGAACCTGCACTTTCATGACCGTTTGCTGGAGCTGACGAACAACACCAAGTTCACCGCGACCTACCGCAAGCTGGTCAACGAGTTGTCGCTGTTTCGCCGACAAAACCTCACCAACGAATCCATGGCAGCCTACTCACGCGAGCACAGGCAGATCGTCAAAGCGATTGCCGCACGCGACCCCGATGCGGCCGGGCAGCTCATGTTCCAACACGTGATGAACAGCCGCGAGCGCACGCTGCAAAACTACCAGCGCCGCCAGGCAGAAGCCGCCGCGCGGCCTGACACAGCCAAAACCCTGCTCCAAGCGCTACACGCTTAAACCACCATGCCCCTGAACCTTGCGGACATTGAAACCTTGTTTCGGCAGCACGGAGGCAGCCAGTACAGCGGTGAGCCCGTCACCCAGATGGAGCACGCCTTGCAAACCGCACTGCTGGCCGAGCAGGCCGGTGCCGACGACGAACTTGTCACCGCCGCACTGCTGCATGACCTCGGCCATTTGCTCGCGGCGCACAACGGCACGGCACCCGAGACACCTACGCTGCATGGCATAGACGATTTGCACCAATACATTGCCCTGCCCTTTCTGCGCGGCGTATTCTCCGAAAGAGTGCTCAATGCCGTACGTTGGCACGTAGACGCCAAACGTTATCTTTGTGCGACGCGGCCAGACTACTTGGCCAGCCTGTCGGCGGACTCGCAGCGCAGCCTTGGGCTGCAGGGCGGCGTCTTTTCTGCAGACCAAGCCAGCACCTTCATCAGCCAAGCTGGCGCCGAAGAGGCCGTCGCGCTGCGACTGTGGGACGACCTGGCGAAGACTGGCGGTTTGCCAACCCCCACGCTGCAGCATTACCTGCAACGCGCCGAACGCTGCCTTCTCTAACGCAAGCGCCCCACCTGTGCAAGCCCTGGAACTGACCGGCCCGATTGCCCTCGCCGTCCTTTTTGGCGCGTTACTGCACGCAGGATGGAACGCACTCATCAAATCGGGCCAAGACAAACAGCTAGACACCGCGTTAATCCACAGCCTGGGCGTGTTTGTGGCACTGCCCGTGCTGCTGGTCGCAGGGCCGCCCGACCGCGCCGCCTGGCCCTACATCGCCCTGACCACCGTTGTCCATCTGGCTTACTACATCGCGCTTGCAGGCGCCTACAAACATGGCGACCTGGGACTCACCTACCCCATCATGCGGGGTTGCGCTCCACTGCTGGTGGCACTCGGCAGCCACAGCTTCATTGGCGAGAGTTTGTCGCTGCAGGCCTGGGGAGGTATCGCCGCCATCTGCATGGGGGTGCTGGCGATTGGCCTGTCACGCGGCGCATTGCCGGGGCGCGAGGCGCAGCGCGGCACGGCCTTGCGTTATGCCTTCAGCAATGCCGCCATCATCGCGCTTTACACGGTGGTCGATGGCATCGGCGTGCGCGCCTCCAACAACGCCTTGTCCTATGTGTCCACCCTATTTTTGCTGGACGGCATCCCGTACATGGCCCTGGTGTTATGGCAGCGCGGCCCGCGCCGTGGCGAAGCGCTGCGCTACATGGCCAGGCGCTGGCCCGTGGCACTGGGCGGCACACTGGCATCGGTCAGCAGCTA
Source organism: Variovorax sp. HJSM1_2 (assembly GCF_049316285.1). Lineage (NCBI taxonomy): Bacteria > Pseudomonadati > Pseudomonadota > Betaproteobacteria > Burkholderiales > Comamonadaceae > Variovorax > Variovorax sp. HJSM1_2. The sequence continues at coordinate 47,564 of NZ_JBMOXA010000026.1, forward strand.
CGGTATTGCACTTTGGGCCATGACACACGCACCGGTCGCCGTGGTGGCCGCATTACGCGAAACCTCGGTGCTGTTCGCTGCGCTGATAGGCACGTTTTTTCTGCGTGAGAAATTCGGTTGGCAACGCGCGACCGGCACGCTTGTGCTTCTGGGAGGGGTTTTGCTGCTGCGGTTTGGTTGAAAACCCGGCTCGTTGCTGCCACGCCCGGGCCTTGGGCGAGCAGCACACTCCCAGAGGTAAAGGCAAAGAAAAAGCCCGCTATCTTTTGAACAGCGGGCTTTTCTTGAAATACTTGGTGGGACGTGCGGGGGTCGAACCCACGACAAACGGATTAAAAGTCCGCTGCTCTACCAACTGAGCTAACGTCCCGACTGCATAGTTTCCTACAGCAGCGAAGCCTCAGATTATAGCGTGCTTTTATCGGTTTTTTGCTTTGGCTGCGACAATTGATCCAAAATCCATCCGGCGGCGCATTGACCAAAGGTTGCCGTCACGCTGACGACCGACCCATAACCATGGCAGTTCAAGCTGCCATCACCCTGCAGCGCACAAGATTCATCGGGGCCCATCACAGACTCGCGACTGAACACGGCGTTCACGCCTATGCGCTTGCCGTCCTTTGGCGCGCCATGGAACTTTCGCAGGCGGTAACGCAACTGCGCCAAAAGCGGATCGTGGGTGGTTTTAGCAAGGTCGTCGATGTCGACCAGATGGGCCAACCTCTTGCCACCGGCGGCACCAACGGTGATGAAGCAGGCGCGCTGACGGCGCGCCCAATCGGCCATGGCGGTTTTGGCTTTTACTTGGTCACATGCGTCAACCACGCCATCCACATCTGCGGGGAGCAATTGCAGCCAGTTCTCCGGCTCGACAAACTCCTCAATGCAGTGCACGACACAACTCGGGTTGATCTCGGCAATACGCTGCTGCATGGCCACAACCTTGGCCTTGCCCACGGTGCTGCTGAGTGCATGGATCTGCCGGTTGATATTCGATTCGGAGACGTTATCCAGATCTACCAGGGTCAGGCGCCCGACGCCGCTGCGCGCCAGGGCCTCCACCGTCCAGGAACCGACACCACCAACGCCCACCACCATGACGTGCGCGGCACGAATCTGCGCCGCACCGTTGACGCCATAGAGGCGCTCCAGCCCGCCAAAGCGGCGCGCAAGATCGGCATCAGGTTCGAGCGCAGCAGGCGCAAGGGGCATGGTCATGATGAAAAGAGATGAAAAACAAGCACTACAAAAAACAACCCCGCAAAGCCCACACACAACTGAAAGCTGTGCAAAGGCATCTGCGGGGTGCTGATTTTAGGGCGGTCTACTTCAGCTTGCTTAAACGGCTTTTCGCGGCCCCGGCGGCTTCCGACTCAGGATAGACCTTGATCAGGTCTTCCAGCGTCTTGGTCGCGGCACGGGTGTCTTTCAGCTCCATTTGGCAATTGGCGATCGACAAAGCGGCCTCGGGCGCACGTGGATGCGTAGGCGCTGCCGCCAACAACGAACGGAAATTCGCGATGGCTTCCTTGTAGGCCCGTGTGGCGTACTGGGCATTGCCCAGCCAGAACAACGCCGAGGGGCCATAACCACTCTTGGGGTAGTTCTTCACAAACGTGATGAAACCAGCTTGCGCCCCCGGAAAGTCGCCTTTGCGGAACAAGGCCAGCGAAGCTTCGTAGTCACGGGTTTCGGCGGGGTCGGCGGTGAACTCTTGCCCATCCAGCTTGACTGCTGCAGGCTCAAATTTACGCAGACGATCGTCTACACCTTGCGCCATGTCCTTCTGCCGCTGCTGAACCTGGGCCAGATCACGCGCCAGTTGTTCATCCTGCCCGCGCGCCTTGGCCAGATCCGCACGCATCACGTCGATCTGGCTTTGCAGATCGAGCATGCTGCGACGCAATTGGGCATTGTCGTCCGCCAAACGACGGGTTTCGGCCTGCAAAGCGTCGGTAGCCGCACGGCCAGCGTCTATACGCTGGCGAATGTCGAGAATCGCGCGCCGCGCTTCGTCGTCGTCAAACAGGCCAGCGTGGGCGCTGGGCGCGCCCAGCAACCAGAAACCAGCCAGCACCAGGGCTGACAGACGGCCCGGAAACGCAGCCAATGTTCTGGTCACCGGTTTCATCGGTAGCTGATCTCAGCGCGACGGTTCTTCGCCATGGACTCTTCATCCGAGCCAACAGCAGCAGGCTTTTCCTTACCGAAGCTCACGGCTTCGAGCTGGCTGTCCGCCACGCCCAACAAGGTCAGCGAACGGCGCACAGCTTCGGCGCGCTTTTGGCCCAGCGCCAGGTTGTATTCGCGACCGCCGCGTTCGTCGGTGTGGCCTTCGACCACGGCCTTGCGGGCGCTGTTGCCCTTGAGGTAGCGGGCATTGGCTTCGACCGTGGCCTGGTCTTGGCCACGCACGCTGTAGCTGTCAAAGTCGAAGTACACAATGCGCGGTGTGCCGGCTGGTGGGCCCATGGTGCCTTGGTTTTGCGCGTTCAGGTCGACCGAGGTCACGGCGCTTTGCGTCGCACCCGCGCCGCCGGCGCCTTGGGTGGCGGACGACGTGCTCTTGTCGACGACAGGGGCGTCGTCCAACTTGACGTCAGACGCGCAACCGGCCAATGCGGCCGCAATAGACAGAGCCAATACAATTTTTTTCATTTAAAACCTCCTGAGGTCAACACTAATAAGTCGCTAGCCAAAAATCTGGCGGGCTATCTGTTTAAGAAACTAAGTACGAGAAGCGGTAGCCATCAAGGCTTGAGAAACGGGCCCCAATCGGGTTCACGGATATCACCTGTACGGCCACCCAAGCGGGCCTTGATCTTTCCATCCAAGGTTGTGGTCATGAGCGCCTCGCGTCCTTGCTGCTGAGTGGAGTACATCAACAGACGGCTATTCGGCGCAAAACTCGGGCTCTCATCAGCAGAGGTATCGGTCAACGCTGTGACGTTGCCGGTGGCCAGCTCCATCAACTGGAGCTTGAAAGATCCGCCGTTGACGCGCGACACGTAGGCCAGCCAACGGCCATCCGGACTCACTGTAGGCGAAATATTGTAAGCACCGCTGAAGGAAACCCGTTCCGGGTTGCCGCCGCTGCTCGAGACTTTGTAGATTTGCGGTGCACCGCCTCGGTCGCTGACGAAGTAAATCGTCCGGCCATCGGGCGCATAAGCCGGCTCGGTGTCGATGCCGGACGACTGCATCAATCGGCGCGGCTCACCGCCGTTGGCATCGATGGTGTAGAGCTGAGAGCCGCCGTCGCGGCTCAAGGTGACCGCCAGTGAACGCCCATCGGGCGACCATGCCGGGGCACTGTTGGAGCCGCGGAAGTTGGCAATCAGGCGCCGACGGCCGCTCGCCACCTCGTGCACGTAAATCACCGGCTTGCGTGATTCAAACGACACATAAGCGATACGCAGGCCATCCGGCGACCAGGCCGGAGAAATGATGGGCTCGGGGCTGGCCAAGGCGGTTTGGCTGTTTTCGCCATCGGCATCTGCCACCCACAGCGTGAAGCGTGAACCCGCCTTGGTGACGTAGGTGATGCGGGTGGAAAACACACCGCGTTCACCCGTCAGTTTTTCATAAATGAAGTCGGCAATGCGGTGCGCTGCAAGGCGTAGATCACCGGTTGTGACCGTATAACTCTGACCGCCCAAATCTTGGCCACCGACAACGTTCCACAAGCGGAAACGCACGTCAAAGCGGCCATCGGCCAAGCGGATCACACTGCCAACGGCCAGCGAGTCGGCACCACGCTGGCGCCACAAGGCAACGTCTGGACGCGAGGCTTCATCAAGCGCCACGCCCGCAGCATCAACCGCACGGAACAAACCACTGCGCTCTAAATCGGCCTGCACAATGGCAGCGATTTTCTGCGGAGATTGGTCCTCGCCCTTGAAGGGGGCGATGGCAATGGGGAGCTGGGTCAGGCCAACGCCTTTGACTTCGACTCGGAACTGCGCCAACACCGGCGCTGCAGCGGCCGACAAGACAAGCCCCGCCAGCCAGGTACGACGAAATAAAGAAAACTGAGTTGTCATGAGTAGTGCTGAGACTGTATTTAGCGGCGTGGGTTCCAGAAAAACGAGATTAGTTCCAACTCAACGATTTAATACGTCTTTCCAACCCTGGGCCCACTCCTTCTGATGCGCCAATTCCACGGCCTTGGCGTAACGGTAAAACGTCACCTCGAAATAGGAAAACGCGATCACAAACCCCGCCCAACCGTCCAGAAAACCACGCTTGAAAAGGTAATGCCGCAGAAACGCCCACACCCCATGGGTGAAGGCTTTCCCATAACTTGAGCCCGCTTGCCGCTTTTTTGTTGCCCCCAGCGACGAATAGCGGTTCATTTTCGCCACCACCTCGGCCAGGTCTTTGAAAGGCAACTGCCAGATCGCGTGCCGGAGGTGTCCGACACGTGTGCCCGGCGCCAGCTCATAACTTTCATGCACTGGGCTGAGGTCGTATTGCAGGTTTTGCTTGCGGAACAACTGCGGCTGCCGGTAGTTGGGATACCAGCCGGAATGTTTGATTTCTCGGCCAAGAAAGTAATTACGGCGCGGCACAAAATAGACGTCGTGCTCGGCCTTCTGCACCAAGGCCCGAACCTCGTCCGCGACCTCGGGGGTGCAGCGTTCATCGGAATCCAGACTGAACACCCATTCGTGCGAGCAGGCCGCGACGGCGTCATTGCGCAAGGCGCCAAATCCCGTAAAAGTGACTTGCACCACGCGCGCGCCCAAAGACTCCGCGATCTGGGCGGTACCGTCCGTGCTGTTCGAATCCACCACCACAACTTCATCGGCCCAAGCGACACTACGAATGGCGTCGGCCACTTTTTCAGCCTCGTTATAGGCAATGATGTAGACGGAAATTGAACTCACAAAAAAGGCACCACGGTTGATCAACCGGCGAGCATAGCAGACGCCTTCAGTACAGAGACGCCCTCGGGTGAAGCCAAATTGGCCTCGAAAACGCCGACAATGCGAGCTTTTCCTGGCCGTTGGATTGCCTCGGCAAGCTGCAAACCATGTGTTGTAGCGACTGATCGCGACCTATGCCCTAAAACAGGGTCCAGTGTCACTCTTGGGTTGCAGATGACCATGGGCAGTCGGCGTCCAGCGTGCTTTGTTTCATCATTCCGACGCCTCTCATGGACGTGCGGTGATATCGGGGATAATTTTTGGATAACGTCATGATGAAACGCCACACTATGCGCCTCCCCCCTGCGCCGAACGCTTGCCCTGCTGATTTCGGTCGATCTCACCGCTGGAGCAGCTTGCATCCATCTCAGGCGGGTACATGAAGAGCATAGATACCAAGACACTGCGCTGGCTGCTGCCCTATTTCGCGGCATCGCGCGGACTGTGGATCGCGGCCGCGTTGGCCACGGTCATCTCCTCGTTGACCGACCCCATGCTGCCCGCGCTGATGAAGCAGTTGCTCGACAACGGTTTCGACAGCGGGGGTTTCCCTCTGTGGGCGGTTCCGCTGGCGGTACTGATCCTTTTTGGTGTGCGCGGCACAGCCGGTTTTCTGGCCGACCTGGCGTTGGCGCGCATCACCCAGGACGGTTTGCTGGCCATGCGTCGCGACATGTTTGGTCGCTTGCTGGATGCACGCTTTGGCTTGTTTAAAGAGCAAAACGCGACCACCTTGTCGAACACCGTGGTGTACGAGGTGCAAAACGGCGCCACCATGCTGACCAACGCCTTGATCGCGCTGCTGAAAGATGCGCTCACCGCCGTGGCGCTGCTGGGCTACCTGATCTACCTGAACTGGAAGCTCACCCTCATTGTGTTCGTGATCGTGCCCGGTGTGGCCGTCATCATGCGCACCTTGTCCAAGCGTCTGTACCGCTTGGCACGCAGCACCCAGACGGCCGTCAACGACCTGGCCTACGTGGTGGAAGAAAACGTTCTGGCGGTACGCGTGGTGCGACTGCACGGTGCCGAAGCAGAACAAATGAAGCGTTTTACCGGCCTGAGTGGCATGCTGCGCCGCTTGTCGCTCAAATCGGCGGCAGCCTCGGCCGCGATCACACCGCTCACACATATGCTGGCCGCCGGCGCCCTGTCTGCCGTGATCTGCATTGCCTTATGGGAAAACCGCAGCAGCGGTGCCTTGACGGTGGGCGGATTTGCCGCCTTCATTTCCGCCCTCTTGATGATGATTTCGCCTATCAAGAAACTCTCGGAAGCAGCCAGTCCCATCGCCCGCGGCCTGGCGGCGGTACAGCGCGGCATTGATCTGATCGAAGGTACACCCGCCGAGACCCAGGGCAGCCACGATCCCGGCCGCGCGCGCGGTGAAATCAGCTTTGACAACGTCAGCGTGGTGTATGAAGCCGATGCGGCCCCTGCGCTGGACGGTGTGAGCCTGAGCATTCAACCCGGGCAGATCGTGGCTCTGGTCGGGCCGTCGGGCTCGGGTAAAACAACGCTGGCCAACCTGTTGCCACGTTTTGTCTCCCCCACCGGCGGCAGCGTGAGCCTGGATGGGCATGATGTCAGCACCTGGAATCTGAATGCGCTGCGCCGCCAATTTGCGCTGGTGAGCCAGGATGTGGTGATGTTCAACGACACCCTGGCCTACAACATCACCATGGGCGGTCCGGTCGACAAAGCCCGCTTGCTGGAATGTGTGGAAGCAGCCAATTTGCAAGACCTGGTGCAAGGCCTGCCTCAAGGCTTGGACACCGTCACCGGCCACAACGCCACGGCGCTGTCCGGCGGGCAACGCCAACGCCTGGCGATTGCGCGTGCGCTTTACAAAGATTCGCCGGTGCTGATTCTGGACGAAGCGACCTCGGCCCTGGATACCGTGTCGGAACGCCTGGTGCAGCAAGCGCTGCAACGTTTGATGGCCGGCCGCACCACACTGATCATTGCCCACCGCTTGTCCACCATTGAGCATGCCGACCGCGTGGTTGTCCTCGATCGCGGGCGCATCGCCGAGAGCGGCACGCACCGTGAACTGCTCGACCGCGGAGGCCTGTACTCCAAGCTGCACCTGCTACAGTTTGGGACTGCCTGATGACCGGACCGAAGTCACAGACTTCCCCCCGCCGTTTGGGGGCGGATGGAGATATTCAATTCAAAAACATCCTGGTAGTGGCCACTCGCCAGATCGGCGACGTGTTGATGACAACACCGATGATTCGCGCTGCCCGCCAGCGGTGGCCTGATGCCCAGATTGATGTCATCGGTTTCCCGGGAACCTTGGGCATACTCAAGGGCAATGCCGATGTGCGTGGCTTGTTGGCCTCCGACCCCAAGCAAGGCTGGCGCGGCGCCCTCCAACTACTGAGAAGCATCTGGAATCAGTATGAACTGGTACTGATCACCCAACCAAGCGACCGCGCTCACCTGATCGGCTGGGCTGCAACCCGGCACTACCGTAGCGGCTTGCTGCCGCGGCACCACCCCAGCAACTGGTGGAAGAAACGCCTGCTGGACCACGTCATCGAAAGCGACGGGGACGACAGCGGCATCCACGTGGTACAGGAAAAGCTCGCCTTGCTTGAGCCGTGGTATGTGGGCAAATCTGCAGAACACCATGTGCAGCCGCCCTCGGAAACGGCGCTTCCCAGCGCCTTGGCGCAGGCCCTGAGGCCTGAGGCCATCGTGGTCCACGCACCCTCCATGTGGCGCTACAAACAATGGCCCGTGGCGCATTTTCGTGAGCTCATTGGCGCGCTGACCGCCATGGGACACCAGGTGGTCCTCACCGGCAGCGCCAGTGCAAACGACCAGGCCTGTGTGCAGCAACTGCTGGATGCGGGCCCGGCAACACAGATTCTGGATACCAGTGGCCAACTCGACTGGAACCAGTTGACCACGCTGTTTAAACGCGTCGCGCTCTACATCGGACCGGACACTTCGGTCACACACCTCGCAGCGGCCTGCGGTGTCAAAGTCATCACGCTATTTGGCCCCACGAATCCAGCGCGCTGGGGCCCGTGGGCGCTTGCACCCAACAGCGGACAAGAAACCACCAGCGGTTATCAAAAGCGCAAGGCGCTGCAACGCGTCTTCAACGTGACCTTGGTGCAAAGCACACTGCCTTGTGTGCCTTGCACAAAAGCCGGCTGCGAGAACCACAACCAGAGCAGGAGCGACTGCCTGCCCGACATCAAGCCACAGCAAGTGATGCAACTGGTGCAGCAGTTATTGCCTGCCCCCTCCTCCCATGACTAACGCTTTATTGGTTAACGCCGTCTATGTTCTTTCCGTGCGCTCGTTCACCGACCGCATCGAGCATATTCGCCAAGAAATGGCGCGCCATGCCATTCCTTTTGAATTTATCTTCGAGCACGACATCCCGGATCTCAGCAAAGAGGATCTGGAGCGTTATTTTCCCGCTGCATGCGCGATCAACCTGCCACAGCAATCGCTGGTGTTAAAACACATCAAAGCCTGGCGCCACTGTGTAGAGAATGGTTTTGAACGCGTCTTGGTGTTCGAGGACGACGTTTTTCTGCATAGCGACTTCACCAATCTGCTGAATCGCGCCCTGCAAGCCCCAAAACTGCCGAAACAAGGCTATCTGCTGTTCCTGGGCGGGGCCGACACGCGTGTACCCAAAGAGTATTTTCTGGAGCGCGGCCCGGTCTTCCAGAACCCTATCGCCACCGCTGACGGCTACGTGACCGACGCTGTGGCATGCGCGCGGCGATTGGACTGGATTGCCCTGCACAAGGCCAATTTGCCTGCCGACCATTTGCTCAAGCATGTGGATGCGCAATGCGGGACCGATCAGTACTGGACCACCACGGCACTGGTGCAACAAGGCAGCGTATTTGGCTCCTTCACCAGCACGCTGGACAACCGCCGGCAACAACACTCCAACTTCTTCAACAACGTGCGCTACCAATGGAAAATCTTCCAAAGGCGCACCCTGCCTGGATTCATCGTCCGCCTGTTGAATCGACCCCGCTAAACCTGAATTCCGTCATGTCTTTTCTGAAAATAGAACGTCTTGTTTTAGCCCAGTCGTTGATGATCGCGGCGCTGCTTTCGCTGCTCGCCTCGCCGCCACTCACCAATCTTTTCGAAGCCTTGACCTTTCTTGTCATTGTCTTCACGCCTGCGTTGCGTACACGTGTGCTCCGGTTTTTTTCAACACCTGCAGGCTGGTGGGTGCTGGCCTTCATGCTGGCACTAGGCTCGGCACTGCTATACGGGATCGCGCCACGGTCCGTCATCCTGAGCGACCTTCATAGCTGGCGCCGCATCCTCTTGTTGCCCATGGCCGCATCGCTGTTTGCCGACAGTCCCCTGGCCAAGCGTCGCGCCGCCTACAGCCTGTTTTGTGCGGCTGCGGTCTTCGTAGCCTACTCGTTCGTGGCCTATGCGCTGCCCAACCTGTTTTACTGGGTGGAAGACCGAGGTGTGGTGGTGCGCAACCACTCCACACAAGGCCTGTTTTTCGCCGTAGCAGTGCTCGTCGGCATCACGGCCCTTTACCACCGCTGGTTTCGCAGCAACGCAGAGAAATACTTCTACGCCGGGTTCAGCATTCTGCTGTTTGCGAACATCACCTTGTTCACGCCCGGACGCAGCGGCTACTTTGCCTTGCTGGTTCTGTTCGGGGTCTATTTCAGCCGCAAGATGATGCGCGAGCCATCCGCCAAAAACCTCAGCATTGCGGCCTTGTCGGTTGCCCTGGTGGCCGGGGTTTTGTACTTCAGTCCCCTTGCCAACAAAAAACTGACGCAGGCCGTCGAAGAAGCCCAGCTCTACAACGTCAACGCCAGCAAAAACGTCGTGACCTCGGTGGGCGTACGCGTGATGTATTGGCGCACCACGCTGCAAATGATCCCCAAGCACCCGATACTCGGCGTCGGCACGGGCGCGTTTGCACTGGCCTATGCCAACGAGGTTGCCGGTCGAACCGATTTAACCGGCTTTGTGACGCCAGACCCGCACAACCAATTCATGAAGATTGCGGCTGAACAGGGCTTGCTGGGCCTCGCCATTTTTATCGGACTGCTGATCGCCGTGGCCCGCCAGCGTACCAGTGAGCCATTCACCTACCTGGGCCTGTGTGTTCTCTTGACCTGGTGCGTGACCAGCATGGGCAATGCCCATTTCACGACTTTTTCCGAGGGGCACTTCATCTGGATGTGGCTGGGCATGATGTTCGCGGCAGAAAAAACCGCGTCCGAAGTACCACCGAGCATGGCCTGAAGCCACATCACGTCATGATGCGCGCGCCCCTGGGGCAGCGCGCGGGTATGTGAACGGCGCACTGAAAGCCGTTCATTGCTGTGGCGACACTTCTGACCAGCGAGGCAAGGCTCAGAGCAGCACGATGTCGTACTGCTCCTGCGCCATCGACGTCTCGGCCTGCAAGGAAATCGGCTTGCCTATGAAGTCCGACAGACCCGCCAGATGCTGGCTCTCTTCGTCGAGAAAAAGCTCCACCACCTTGGGTGAGGCGACGATGCGGAACTCGCGTGGGCTGAACTGGCGTGCCTCTCGCAGGATCTCGCGCAGGATGTCGTAGGTCACACTGCGCGCGGTCTTCACCGAGCCTTTGCCGGCACACACCTCGCAGGGCTCGCACAACATGTGGGCCAGTGATTCACGTGTGCGCTTGCGTGTCATCTCCACCAGGCCCAGCGCGGAAAAGCTGCCGGCCGAAGTCTTTACCCGGTCGCGCCCCAACTGCTTGCGAAACTCGCCCAGCACCGCCTCGCGATGGTCTTCGCGCACCATGTCGATGAAGTCGACGATGATGATGCCGCCCAGGTTGCGCAGCCGCAATTGCCGGGCAATCGCCTGGGCGGCCTCCAGATTGGTCTTGAAGATGGTGTCGTCGAAATTGCGCGCCCCCACATAACCACCGGTGTTCACGTCCACCGTGGTCAGGGCTTCGGTCTGGTCAACGATGAGGTAACCGCCCGACTTCAGGTCGACGCGTTTGCCCAAGGCCTTGGCCACTTCTTCGTCGATGGAGAACAGGTCAAAAATCGGCCGTTCGCCTTTGTAGTGCTGCAGTTTCTCGACCGAAGCCGGCATGAACTCGCGGCCAAAGGCGTGTAATTTTTCAAACTGCTCACGCGAATCGAGCCGGATGGTTTGTGTGTTTTCACTCACCAGATCACGCAGCACGCGTTGCAGCAGGTCCAGGTCTTGGTGCAACAGCGACTTGGGTGGCAGCCGGGTCGAGGCACTCTTGATGAGGGCCCAGGTCTTGCGCAGGTAGGCAATGTCTTCGGCCAGCTCGGCATCCGTGGCGTCTTCGCCATTGGTGCGCAGGATAAAGCCGCCACCACCACCCGTGGCGCGCTCACCCACCAGGGCTTGCAGGCGCTGGCGCAGTTCGTCGCGTTGCTGCGACGGGATTTTTTGCGACACCCCGATGTGGTCGTCCTGCGGCAAAAACACCAGCAGCCGCCCGGCAATGCTGATTTGTGTGGACAGGCGCGCGCCCTTGGTGCCAATCGGGTCCTTGATGACCTGCACCATCAGCGCCTGGCCTTCAAACACCTGTTTCTCGATAGGAATTTGCGGCGGTGGGGGCGTGTCTGCATCTTGGCTCTTGTGGCCTGCGTGCCCGGTGAACGGCGTCATCAAATCGGCCACGTGCAGAAATGCTGCGCGCTCCAGGCCAATGTCGATAAAGGTCGACTGCATGCCCGGCAGCACACGCGACACCTTGCCCAGGTAGATGTTGCCCACCAGTCCACGCTCCAGCGTGCGTTCGATATGCAGCTCTTGTACCGCGCCGTGTTCCACCACGGCCACGCGGGTTTCCTGCGGTGACCAGTTGATGAGAATGTCTTGTTGCATGAGGAAATGACCGCTGAAGCGGTTCGAAAAATAGGCCTCGCGCACGCCATCAAAGCGGCATGCATGTGGGCGATACAGCCATGATGCCAGAGTCTTGCGCGGCCTCAACGCTGCGCATCAACTCGGTTTCAAGGTATTAAGATAAATATGCGGCTAGCGCTGATGCAGCAAGCGCGAGAAGCTATTCATTCGCTAGCATTTTCATCCAACAAACCGCTGGCACGCAGCACCCGGCGCTGCGTCGCCGCTTCCAGCACCGCCGCGCTTTGCCCCACATTCGCCAGGCTGAACCAATGCTTGGCGCGCGTGATGCCGGTGTAGACCAGTTCGCGCGTCAGCACCGGGCTCATGGCGGTGGGCAACACCAGCGCGGCGTGGGTGAACTCCGAGCCCTGTGATTTGTGCACCGTCATGGCGTAGACGGTTTCGGCCGCTTGTAATCGGCTGGGCAGCACCCACTGGATGTCGCCGCTGCCATCGTTGGCGGCAAAGGCCACACGCAGCACCGGCGGCTCGTTTCCAGAGAGGTTTGCGTTGGCTGCATGGCGCACCGCCAGGTGCTGCGGCAAAGCCAGCGTCACCCCCACGTCGCCATTCATCAGCCCCAGGTCGTAGTCGTTGCGCGTCACCAGCACCGGCCGGCCCAGGTACCAGCCATAGTCGTGCGAAATCAAGCCCGCCGATTGCAGCATGGCGGCGATGCTTTGGTTCAAGCCTTCCACCCCCCAGGGGCCGTTACGCAGCGCGGCCAGCACCTGGAACTGAGCATGGGCCTCGAGCACCGTGCGCGCCCAGGCATCAAAGGCTTCTCGGTTGGCGTGCGCCGGCGGTTGCTTGTGTTTCAGCACCTGCAGGTAGTGGCGGTAGCCCACGGGCAGCGCCACCTCTTCCTCGTCTTCTATACGTGCCTGTGTAGCTTGCACCGTGCCGTCCACCACCAGGGCGCGCAGCGTATGCTGCTGCGCAAGCGGCAGGCTGGCGTCTTCCAGCACCAGGCGCGCCACGTCGGGGTAGCCCTGCGCCAATACCTTGCGCACACCCAGGGGACCACGCACGTCACCCGTGTTCACGGCCTCGGCCAGGCGGCCAATACCACTGTTGGCGCTGAAGCGGTGGCTGTGGCGCAGCATGGCCACGGCCTGGTCGAGCGCGCTGCCATCGACCGATTGCAGGTCTGGTGGAATACTGTCACCGGCCACGTGTTCCAGCCAGGCGCAGGTGGCCGGTGTGTAGCGCCCTTCACGCGCATGGCGGCACAACTCGCCCAGCACCGCGCCGGCCTCCACCGAGGCCAACTGGTCCTTGTCGCCGAGCAGAATCAAACGCGCGTGCGGCGGCAACGCGGCCAGCACGGCGGCCATCATTTCCAGATCGACCATGGAGGCTTCGTCGACCACCAGCAGGTCTACCGGCAGCAGGTTTTGCGCGTGGTGGCGAAAGCTGCGCGAGCCTGGGCGTGTGCCCAGCAGGCGGTGCAAGGTAGTGACCTCGGTGGGCACGGCGGCTTGCAAACGCTCGGCGCTCAGATTGCTCCCAACCACATCAGCCAAAGCTTGCAACGGCAAACGCCGCACCGCGCCCGCAATCGAGGCATTCAAACGCGCCGCAGCTTTGCCGGTAGGCGCGGCCAGGCGAATACGCAGCGCGCGGCCCGACTCGGCCAGGGCCAGCGACTGCAGCAACGCCAGCAGCCTTACCACGGTGGTGGTCTTGCCCGTGCCGGGCCCGCCGGTGATCACCGCAAAACCACTGCGCGCGGCCAGCGCACAGGCGAGCTTTTGCCAGTCCACCACAGTTTGTGATGTGGGCGGGAAGAGTTGCGCCAACACTGCGTGCATCGCCGCCTCGGGCAATGCGGCCTGAAGTGTGGGCGTCAGCACCAGACGCTGCTCCAGGCTGGCACGTACCGATTGTTCGTATTGCCAATAGCGCCGGGTGTAGAGCCGTGCCCCCACCAGCACCAAGGGCGTGTTGCCAACACCTGTGCCGACCAACAAGGGATGGGCCAAGGCGGCTTGCCAGCTGGCCAGGGTCAGGCCTGCAAGCCGTGCGTCCAGGCTATCACCCGGCGCTTGCGGCAAGGCGCCGGCGGCTTCACGGTCCGGCGGCAGGGCCAGCGCGAAGCGGCTGTTCTCCAACACCGTGGCCAGGTCCAGGCACACATGGCCGCGGCCCAATTGATGACTGGCCAACGCTGCGGCCAGGATCAGCAGCGCATGGGCGTCGGGTGCCTGTTGCGCCAGAAAGGCCGCCAGCGCGCGGTCCAGCTCGCGCAGCCAGCCGCGCGCCACCCAGCGTGAGAGTTGCGCCAGTTGCGCTGCAACTTCAACCGAGGTGTTGGGCGACAACAGCAGGCGGTGCGCGGCTTCTTCTGTCGAAATGTCCGTCGACGACGTCGTGGTGTTCATGCTGCGCCCTCCGCCAGCGGCGCGCTGAACAACAGCTCCAAGGCTTCAATCAATACAAACGGGGGCCGCTCCAGATGCACGCCGCGTGTGGCCGAAGCATGGCCGCGCAAAAACCAGGTCACCGATCCGCCCACATGTTCTTCGTAACGGTAATGCGGCAGGCGCGACTTCAGCAGCCGGTGCAGCGCAAACACATACAACACGTATTGCACCTCGTAGCGGTGCTGCAGCACGGCCTGGCGCAAGGCGTCGGCGGTGTAGGCCGCATCATCCTCACCCAGCCAATTCGATTTGTAGTCGAGCACGTAGTAACGGCCCTGGTGCGCAAACACCAAGTCCATATAACCTTTGAGCATGCCGTTGAGCTGCTTGGGCAGCAAGGCTGCTCGCCCCACACCGTCCAGCGTGTGCTGCGTAATCAACTGGTCAAGCTCCCAGGTGTTGGCCTCGAACACCGCAAACCAGAACTCCATCTCCACCTGAAACTGACCCGGCTGCAGCGCCACCAGACGGGTGTGGCGCTCGTCGCCCAACGGCAAATCGGTTTGTAGGGCGGCGCCCAGCCAATCGGCCAACACCGGCGCCCAATCGCCCCAGCCGTGTGACTGGCTGCGGCTGGTTATGGTTTCGGTCATGGCGTCTGGCGCCGTCAACGCAGCTTGAAAACCTTTGTCGGCCGCCCATTCCAACAAGCCATGCAAAAAAGTACCCGGCCCCGCGCCGCGCGGAAAAGCGTGCAGCCCTGCGGAAACCAGCGGTACGCCGGTCACTGCTGTGGCTGGTGCGGCCGGCTCCTGGCTTTGCGCATAAGCTTCTGAATCGGCGCTGTCTCCGGCCATGGCCAACAGCGGCGATGTGGCGACGGTCGCAACTTGGTCTGGCAAGCCGGTCTGCACCGCCGCAGAACCCAGATGCAGGGACGAGTAGCTGGCAATCCACCAGGGTGCTTGTGGCGCGCGCTGCAAGCTGCGCTCGGCCAGCAGGGGCGTCAAGGCCGCATCCACCGCGTAGGCCAGCTCTTCTACCGCCGGTGCGGCTAACACCTGGATGGCCACACAATCTGCAGCCAGTTCCTCGAGTGCGGCGCCCACCGTTTCGGGCGCCAGTTGTTGGCCTGGGCTCAGCAGATAACCCATGGCGCTTTGGCCCAGGTCTTTCAGTGGCGCCATGCCCAGCCAGGTGGCATAACGCGCACGTGTGCTCGCCACATATAGCTTGCGCAGGTCTTCACCCAGGCGCTCGTGGTCGGCCAGTTGCACCGCTTCGGCATCGGGCTCCAGCGCCAGCTGAAGCTGACCCTGCGCGTCGTGCCACGACAGCGGGCTGTCGCTGGGTTTCACGGCGCGGAAGGCGCACACAAAGGGCAGGAACACCAGCGGGTACTCCAGGCCTTTGGACTTGTGCACGGTCACCACTTTCAAGAGCGCGGCGTCGCTTTCCAGGCGCATACGGCCGGCTTCGTCTTCACCCTCGGTGGCTTCGCGTTGCTCGGCCAGGTAACGGATGAGCGCGTGTTCGCCGTCGAGCAACACACCGGCCTGCTGCATCAGTTCGGCCAGGTGCAGGAAGTCGGTCAGTGCACGTTCGTTCTGTGCGGCCAGCAGGCGCTGCGGCACGTCGAAATCTGTCATCAGGCGGCGCAACATCGGCAACACGCCCCACTGGCGCCACACCTGGCGGTAGCCGTGGAACTGCAGCACCAACTGCTCCCAGGCCAGGTCGTCGTGGTTCAGTGCATCCAGCTCGGCCCAGGCCAGGCCCATGGCGGTGGTGCCCAGCGCGGCACGCACCAGGCGGCCGTTGTCGGGCTCGGCACACGCGGCCAGCCAGTGTTGCAGCTCGGCGGCCTGCGCGGTTTGGTAGACCGATTCCTGGTCGGACAAATAGACGCTGCGCACGCCTCGGCGTGTTAGCTGTTTGCGCAGCGCCATCGCCTCGCGGCCCGAGTTCACCAGCACCGCCATGTCGCCGGGGCGTAACGGGCGGCGCGGCTTGCCAGGCTCATCAAACCCCGCACGGCCTTGCTGGCCCAGCGTCAGCAAACGCGTGATTTCGCTGGCGCACACGGCGGCCATTTGTGTGACGTAAGGGCCCTTGGATAGCGCCTCGTCGGCGGCAAGCACCCAGCAGTTCAGCGCGGCAGTGTGTTCACCATCGACCACCAACTGGTCTTTGCGGCCATGCGCGTCCACGGCCACAAAAGGGACGGGGTTGTCGGCCCCTGGCTCGCGGAACAAGAAGGCGCCCGCGCCCTGCGCTGCCGATTCAGCGTGGTCGAACAAGTGGTTCACGGCCTGCACCATGGGCGCCGTGGAGCGGAAGTTCTTGCCCAGAGTGTAGTGCCGCCCTTCGGTGCTGGCACGCGCTTGCAGGTAGGTGAAGATGTCGGCGCCACGAAACTTGTAGATGGCCTGCTTGGGGTCGCCAATCAGCACCAGCGCCAGGTCGGGCCGGTTCTCGGCCACGCGGTAGATGGCGTCGAAGATGCGGTACTGCACCGGGTCGGTGTCTTGAAACTCGTCGATCAAGGCCACGGGAAATTGCGTGCGTATACGCTCGGCCAGTTGCGCACCGTTAGGGCCGTAGAGCGCCGCTTCCAGCCGCGTCAACACATCGTTGAAACCCATTTGCGCCAGGCGCGTTTGTGCGTCGGCAAAACGCTGGCGCACCCAGGCCACGGCGTGCTGCACCACGGCTTGAAAGCCGTCGGGCAAGGCCGCAAGTTGCGCAGGCAGTTGGTGTATCGCCTCCAGCGCGGGATGTTCCGGCGGGGCGCCCTCTTTCCAGACTTCGGACAGACCTTCGGGTGTGAGCCGCTTCCAGGCCGTGCTTTTCACGGCCCATGGTGCAGCTTCACCACGGGCAAGTTCTGCCAGCGGGCGTTTGGCCCAGGTGCGCAGCTCATCCAGCCAGGGTTGGAAATGGCGGCGCTGCAGCTTGCTGCCGTGCACCAGCTTCTGCTCGACGGCCTTGTCGAGCAAGCCTTGCAGTTCTTCAACCCACACGGCCCATGGCGCCTGCAGTTCGGCCAGCAGCTTTTCGCAGGCCGCCTGGCTTTCAGCCAGGGCCCGCGCGGGCTCTACAGCGGTAGCCGAGCCCACGGCCAGCGGCAGCAAGGGTTTCAACAGCTTTTGCAAGACCTCGGGACTGGCCCACCAGCCGCGCACCCGCGCCGCGTCATTGGCCCCCAAGGCATTAAAGAAGCTGCGCCAGTAGTCGCGCACGGTTTCGGCCAGCAAGGGGCTTTGGTCGGACACCAGGGTCTGCGTGAACAGGCTGTTGCTGTCGAACGCGTGTTCGGTCAGCATGCGGTAACACCAGCCGTGTATGGTGGAGACGGCGGCCTCGTCCATACGCTCGGTCGCCAGTTGCAGCAGGCGCGCGCAAGCGGGCCATTGTTCGCTTGGTACCTCGTGGCGCAACGCGTCCAGCAGTTCGTCGGAGGGTGTGTTGGCCTCTGCACTGAGCGGGTCTACGCGGAAGTGTTTGGTCGCCTGGTTCAGCCGGTCGCGGATGCGGTCGCGCAACTCCTTGGTGGCGGCGTCGGTGAAGGTGACCACCAAAATTTCCGGCGGCGCCATGGGGCGCGTGAACGCCGCCGCACCACCATGGCCCAGCACCAGCCGCAGATACAGCGCGGCGATGGTAAAGGTTTTGCCGGTGCCGGCACTGGCCTCCACCAGACGGCTGCCGTGCAAGGGAAAGCTCAACGGGTCTAGAAAATTGACACTCATGTCGCGCCCTCTTCTTCTGTCGGGCTGTTAGCCGACTTCTTGGCGCTGATTTTCTTGGCCGAGCTGAGGTGTTCATACAGCGGGCGCAGCAAACGCTCGATCAGCACGGCCCAATCGGGTGCGGCCTGCAAGGCGTCGAAACCTGGCCATTCGCGGGCTAGATAGGGGTCTTCGGCGACTTCGGCAAACTGGTTGTTTTTTGGGTCGTGGCGTTCGTACACATCACGCGCTTCCTCGGGCTTGGCCAGCCATCTGAAACCCGTGGCCACGGCCAGCGGCAAGGGCCGGTGCATACCCTCCCACCACGCGGCCACCAGGTCGCTCCAGAGCTTTTGCACTTGGGCCGGCGGCAGCGGGCGCAGTGTCACGGTGCCGGCCTTGCTGACGATGATGCTGGTGAGCGGGTTGCCATTCAAGTGGCCTGCGATGTGGGCAATCCAGTGCGGCAAGATTTTGTCGTGGCGGTAGTGGCTATTCTTCACCAGGCCGGTGCTCACCAGCACCAGGCGTGCACGCTCGCCCGCGTCATTGCGGCGCAGGCCGCCCAGCCAGTCGCTGAACTGCAAGTCCAGGTCTGGTATCTGCAGCTCAGCCATGATTTCTTCATCCGGCAGCACACCCGGCCAATCGCTTTGGGCTTGGCTGTAGCGCTCGAACAAGGCGTCCATGGGCTCAGTCAGGTCTTGCTGGCTCAGGGCGCCGAAAGCGCCATGCGGCAACTCACCGGCACGCGCCTGGTGCGCCAGGGCGGCAGCCAAGGGCTGTTCGCGGCCCTGCCCGGCATCGACCGCCACACGTTGGGCGGCAATCAACTCGTCCTGCAACTGCCAGTTGAGCAAGGCATCGACCGCAAACGGCTCCTGATCTTCGCTTACCGTCTCTTGCAGTTTCAGCACCACCTGCAGGCGTTGTTCAAAAAAGGCTTGGGCCGGGCTTTTGACGAAGCGCGCCAGTTGGGCGATGCTCAGCGGCGCTTTGGGCGTGAAGGGTGGCAAGGGCTGTGCCGACATCTGGTCGCCAGGTGTTTGCGCCGCCGATACGCTGCTGCGCCATTCGTGCGCATAGCTGAAAAGGACTGACTCGCCGGTGAAATAGGCGCGGTCGAAGGGTTGGAGCTTGTGCTCCACCGTCAGCGCATGCAGCAGCGCCTTGCCGTCACCGGGCACGTCCGCAGCATCACTTTCCATGCGCCAGCCGGCGGCCACGTGGTCACGCAGTTGCGCCAGCAGCACCGAGGGCGGGCGTTCGCTGTTGTCCTGGATGCTGCGGCCCACCCAGCTGATGTGCAGGCGCTCGCGCGCCGACAACAAGGCTTCGAGAAAAAGATAACAGTCGTCTTCACGGCGCGAGCGGTCGCCGGGGCGGTAGTCCTGGCCCATCAGGTCGAAGTCGGATGGGTTGCGGCTGCGCGGGTAGTCGCCGTCGTTCATGCCCAACATACACACCATGCGAAACGGAATCGCACGCATCGGCAGCAAGGTGGCGAAGGTCACGCCGCCGCCGAAGAATGGCCGCTGCAGGTCGGCCTGGTCTATCAAGGCCAGCCATTGCTCGCGCACCAGCGACAGCGGCAAAGGCTCGTCGAGCTGCGCGGCTTCGCAGGCGTCTTGCCAGGTTTGCAGCGCACGTTCCAGCCGCAGCAAGGTGTAGCCGTCAGCCGCATCGTCGGCCGCAAAAAAATCGCTCAGCAACTGGCGCAGTTGCACTGCCCAATCGTCGGGCGTGCGCGCCGGGCTCAGGGCTCGCCAGGCTGCATCCAGGTGTTCTAAAAACACCGTCAGCGGCCCCACCAGGGCGGCGCCCAGGCCACCAATTTCGTCCAGCGGTTCGATCTCTTGCCAGGATTCGCCGCGGCCCACCATGTAGCCGAGCAACATGCGCTGCAGGCCAAACAGCCAGCTGTTGTGTTCCGAGGTGTGCGGCGGCAGCTCCAGGCTTTGGCGTTGCTCGGCGTGCAGGCCCCAACGGATGTTGGCATCCGATATCCAGCTTTGCAATTGCGGCAGGTCTTGTTCGCTGATGCCAAAGCGCTGGCGCACGGCTACGGTGCTCAGCAGGTCGAGCACGGCGCTGACGGGCAGGCGCGACTGCGGCAGGGCCAGCAGGTGCTCCAGCGCGGCCAGCAGCGGGTCGTGGTGGCGTTGCCCCTGGTCGGCCACGGTGAACGGCAGATGGCGCGGGTCTTGGGGGCCCAGCAGGCCAAAAACCGCCTGGATGTGCGGCGCGTAGCGGTTCACGTCCGGCACCATCACGATGATGTCGCGTGGCTGCAGCGTCGCGTCCTGCGCCAGGGCTTCGAGGATTTGGTCGTGCACCACTTCCACTTCGCGCTGCGGGCTGTGGGCAATATGGAAGCGCAGGCTGGTGTCGGTGGCCGGGTCGACGCCAGGCCAATGGTTTTGCGTCTCGGCCAGCGGGCGCAGTTCCAGTATGTCCTGCTGGATCTGGTGCAGCAGGCAGTCTTCACCAAACGGCTCAAACAGGTTGATGCGCTGGCCAATGTCGAGCAGGCGGCGCGCGTAGACCTCTTGCTCGGTGTCGTGGGCGTCCAGCAGGCCGATGTAGTCGCGGCCTTGTTTGCCCCAGGCGGCCAGCAGCGGGTGTGCGTGTTGGTGCAGTTGGCTGTCGTCCAGCGACTCGGGCACACCCGATCGGCGCGGCTGACGTTGGCGCGAGGTGCGCAGCAAATCGCGGTCGGCGACGATGTCTGACCAGAAATACTGGCACGGGTTGTGCACACACACCAACACCTGGCACCAGCGGCCCAGGGCCGACAAGACTTCCAGCGCCTGCTGCGGCAGGGATGAGATACCAAACACCAGCACGCGCCTTGGCAGCCCTGCGGGGCGCGCATCCGCAGCGATCTTCCTCACTTCGGCCATGAAACGCTGGTGCACGGCGGCGCGGCTGCTTTGCACTTCGCCAGGGCCCACGTCCTTCAGCAGCGCGCGCCACAAATGGGCTTGCCAGCGTTGCGTGGCATCCAGCGGCACGCGGCCCCTGCGTGTGGTGGCCAGCACGTCGTCGCCTGCGGCCCAGTCGGCCAGCCAGTCGGCGCGGTACACCTGGTACTGGTCGAACAGGTCGGCCAGGCGCTGCGCCAGCTGGTAGCGTTTGCGTAGCTCGGTATCTTCCTCCAGAAAACGCGCCAGGGGTTCGAACACCGGCTCCTGCAGCAGGCTGGGCAACAGGCGCATGAGGCGCCACACCAGCAAATCCTTGTCGAACGGCGAATGCGCCGGCACCGCCTCTTCGCCCAGCACGGCGCG
>NZ_JBMOXA010000027.1:0-67345 GCF_049316285.1 Variovorax sp. HJSM1_2
GCCGTCACACGCCTTTCTTCAACAACTACCGTCCTCAGTTCTACTTCCGTACGACCGACGTGACCGGCGCCATCGAACTGCCAGAAGGCAAGGAAATGGTCATGCCTGGTGACAACGTGTCGATCACGGTCAAGCTGATTGCACCTATCGCCATGGAAGAAGGCCTGCGTTTCGCTATCCGCGAAGGCGGCAAGACCGTTGGCGCTGGCGTTGTGGCCAAGATCATCGCGTAATTGAAGTTTGTAGGGGTATAGCTCAATTGGCAGAGCGTCGGTCTCCAAAACCGAAGGTTGTAAGTTCGATTCTTACTGCCCCTGCCACCTGATAAGGTGGAAAAACAAGCCCGTCATGACCTGACGGGCTTCTGTGTCTCAAGAGACACCATGTATTTGATTCAGGAAATTGCCAAAAATGGCCACTTCGCAAGTTGAAACCATCAGTACCGGCGCCGACAAAGCCAAATTGGCTTTGGCAGCAGTCTTGGTGATTGGTGCCCTGGCAGCGTTTTACCTTCTGGGCAAACAAGGCCCGTTGGCGCAGTGGGGTGCTCTGATTGTGGGCTTGGCTGCTGCCTTGGCTAGCTTTTTTGCATCGGAACCTGGCAAACAGTTGATCGGCTTTGGCCGCGATTCGTGGCGCGAAGTCAGAAAAGTAGTCTGGCCTACCCGCAAAGAAGCGGTGCAGATGACTTTGTATGTGTTTGGTTTTGTTGTCGTGATGGCCTTGTTTCTTTGGTTTACCGACAAAACCCTGGAATGGGTGTTGTACGACTTGATCTTGGGTTGGAAAAAATAATGACTGATTCCGTAGAGACACCTGCTGCAGAAACGCCCGTCAACCCTGATCTGCGTTGGTATATCGTGCACGCCTACTCCGGTATGGAGAAGGCTGTAGAGCGCAACATCGCTGAGCGTATCGTTCAGTCGGGCATGCAAAGCAAGTTTGCCCGCATCCTGGTGCCAACCGAAGAGGTTGTGGAAGTACGCAACGGTCAGCGCAAGACGACCGAACGCCGCCTTTTCCCAGGTTATGTTTTTGTTGAAATGGTGATGGATGACGAGTCCTGGCACTTGGTCAAACACACCAACAAGGTGACAGGTTTTGTGGGCGGCGCCAAGAACCGCCCTGCGCCCATTTCTGAAGCAGAAGTTCAGAAGATCGTGAGCCAGATGCAAGAAGGCAACGACAAGCCCCGTCACAAGATTGAATTTTTGCCAGGCGAACTGGTCCGAGTCAAAGAAGGCCCTTTTACAGACTTCAACGGTTCGGTCGAAGAAGTCAACTACGAAAAGAACAAGGTTCGCGTGTCGGTCACGATTTTTGGTCGGGCCACCCCCGTCGAGCTGGAGTTCAGCCAGGTCGAAAAGACCTGATCAGTTAGGGTTTGAAGATTTTGGATTCCATGTTTTACGACTCGACATGGATGTTTTTTGAGAGTCGCAACCAACGGGGAGCATGCAGCAGTCAAGTGACAGCAGGCATGCGTTACCACCCGTAAGGAGTTAAACAATGGCGAAGAAAATCGTCGGCTTTATCAAGCTGCAAGTGCCAGCTGGCAAGGCCAACCCATCCCCACCAATCGGTCCCGCTCTGGGTCAACGTGGTTTGAACATCATGGAATTCTGCAAGGCGTTCAACGCCCAGACCCAAGGTGTTGAGCCAGGTCTGCCATTGCCCGTGGTGATCACCGCATTTGCGGACAAGAGCTTCACCTTCATCATCAAGACGCCGCCTGCGACCGTCCTGATCAAGAAGTCCATCAAGCTGGACAAGGGTTCTGCACGCCCTCATACCGACAAGGTTGGCAAGATCACGCGCGCACAGCTCGAAGAAATCGCCAAGACCAAGATGAAGGACATGACCGCCGCTGATCTGGACGCCGCAGTCCGCACGATCGCTGGTACGGCCCGCTCGATGGGCGTGAATGTGGAGGGCGTTTAAATGTCCAAGCTGACCAAGAAACAAAAAGCATTTGTTGGCAAAGTTGACAGCGGCAAGCTGTACACCCTGACCGACGCACTGGCCCTGGTGAAAGAGTGCGCCAACGCCAAGTTCGATGAATCCATCGACGTGGCCGTGCAACTCGGCGTGGACGCCAAGAAGTCGGACCAAGTGGTGCGTGGCGCCGTGGTTTTGCCTAACGGCACCGGCAAGAGCGTTCGCGTGGCCGTGTTCGCCCAAGGCGCCAAGGCTGAAGAAGCCAAGGCTGCTGGCGCCGACATCGTTGGCATGGACGACCTGGCCGCCATGGTCAAGGCTGGCGACATGCCTTTTGACGTGGTGATCGCTGCTCCTGACGCTATGCGCGTCGTTGGTACGCTGGGTCAGATCCTGGGCCCACGTGGTCTGATGCCTAACCCCAAGGTTGGCACCGTGACCCCTGACGTCGCTACCGCCGTCAAGAACGCCAAGGCTGGCCAAGTGCAGTTCCGCGTGGACAAGGCCGGTATCGTGCACAGCACGATCGGTCGCCGTTCGTTCGAATCCGACAAGTTGCAAGGCAACTTGGTCGCATTGGTGGACGCCTTGACCAAGGCCAAGCCAGCGTCGAGCAAGGGCGTTTACCTGCGCAAGATTGCGGTGTCGTCGACCATGGGTGTGGGCGTTCGCGTCGACACACAATCCGTCGCAGCGTAATTGCAAAAAATTCAGCCGCTTGGCTTGCCAGGTGGCTGTGGTGGTGGGCTGCAAATGCGATGTGAAAAGCATTTGCAGGTCATCCAAGACCGTTGGTGTGTAGATTAACTACGCTTAATCAGTGAAAACCAACGCAGATGGCGATCCCGCTGCTGACGGACCCGAATCCTGATCAGTTGGTCGCTGCAAAGTGTTGTGTGGAACGGCAACCCCGAACCACACGTTTTAAGGAGTTGACCTTGAGTCTAAATCGCAGTGAGAAAGAAGCGGTCATCAGTGATGTGACCAGCCTCGCCGCTAAAGCTCAAACGCTCGTGATCGCGGAATACCGTGGCATTACGGTCGCCGACATGACCAAACTGCGCAGCACCGCGCGCAGCAATGGTGTGAGCCTCAGCGTGTTGAAGAACACGCTGGCCCGCCGTGCTGTTGCCGGTAGCGCATTTGAAGTCGTCGCCGACCAAATGACCGGTCCTCTGATCTATGGCTTTTCCGAAGATGCAGTAGCCGCCGCAAAGGTGGTTGCAGAGTTCGCCAAGACCAACGACAAGTTGGTGATTCGTGGCGGCGCATACGGCGGCAAAGCTTTGGACGTGAACGGCGTTAAACAACTCGCAAGCATCCCTTCCAAGGAAGTGTTGTTGGCGCAGTTGCTGGGCTTGATGCAATCCCCCGTTTCTCGTACCGCCCGCGTTCTCGCGGCGCTGGCCGAGAAAAAGGGAGCTGGCGAAGCCGCTCCTGCCGCAGAACCTGCAGCAGAGGCCGCAGCAGCTTAATAGCTGTTGCGCAGGCAAACAATTTAGTGACTTTGGGACGGATCAGAGATCTTGTTTTTCGCCGTCCCCAACTGATATTAGGAAATCAAAATGGCATTCGATAAAGACGCATTTTTGACCGCACTGGACAGCATGTCGGTCATGGAACTCAACGACCTGGTGAAAGCCATCGAAGAGAAGTTTGGCGTGAGCGCAGCTGCTATGGCTGCTCCTGCTGCTGCTGGTGGCGGTGCCGCTGCTGCTGCAGAAGAAAAGACCGAGTTCAACGTTGTGCTGGTGGAAGCCGGCGCGAACAAGGTTTCGGTCATTAAGGCTGTGCGTGAAATCACCGGTCTGGGCCTGAAAGAAGCCAAGGACCTGGTGGACGGCGCTCCAAAGAACGTCAAGGAAGGCATTGCCAAGGCTGACGCTGAAGCTGCCAAGAAGAAGCTTGAAGAAGCTGGCGCCAAGGTCGAACTCAAGTAATCGACCTGACTGCCTGGGCTGGGGTGCTCTTTTAGGGCCCCCAGCCTTTCGTGCTTGTAAGAGCACACTGAAAAGCGGTTCGACTTAACCGTTTTTCAGTGTCTTCTGGACCCGACTGCAGAAGATGCCTTGGTTCGGATTGCGTGCAACGCGCAATCGTCCGCCATGGTTGGTAGTGGCCAACCGCCAAGTTCGTGGGGCATGACGCCCGACAACACAGTCGATTGGCCCCCAGGATTCCATAGTCCTCGCCCGGAGATCTCATGGCTTATACGTACACCGAACGCAAACGCATTCGTAAAAATTTCGGCAGCCGCGACAGCGTGCTCGAAGTCCCCTACCTTCTCCAGATGCAAAAGGACGCTTACACCGCGTTCCTGCAAGCTGACGTAGCGCCCCAGAAACGCACAGCCGAAGGGCTGCAGGCAGCGTTTGAAGCCGCCTTCCCTATCGTCTCCCACAACGGCTTCGTGGAAATGAAGTACGTCGAATACAACCTGGCGCGTCCAGCGTTCGACGTGCGTGAATGCCAAACGCGTGGTTTGACGTTCTCTTCCGCCGTGCGCGCCAAAGTACAACTGATCATTTACGACCGTGAGTCGTCGACGGCTCAGTCCAAGGTGGTCAAAGAGGTGAAAGAGCAAGAGGTCTACATGGGCGAAGTGCCCCTGATGACGGAAAAGGGCTCGTTCATCATCAACGGTACCGAGCGCGTGATCGTGTCTCAGTTGCACCGTTCGCCTGGCGTGTTTTTTGAACACGACAAGGGCAAGACCCATAGCTCCGGCAAATTGCTGTTCTCGGCTCGTGTGATTCCTTACCGTGGTTCGTGGCTGGACTTCGAATTCGACCCTAAGGACATCCTGTACTTCCGCGTGGACCGTCGCCGCAAGATGCCTGTAACGATTCTGCTCAAGGCCATCGGCCTGATGCCTGAATCCATCCTGGCCAACTTCTTCGTGAACGACAACTTCCGCCTGATGGACAGCGGCGCACAAATGGAATTTGTGTCCGAACGTCTGCGTGGCGAAGTCGCCCGTTTTGACATCACCGACAAGTCCGGCAAGGTAGTGGTCGCCAAGGACAAGCGTGTCACGGCCCGCCATACGCGCGAACTCGAACAATCCGGCACCACCTACATCAGCGTGCCCGAAGACTTCCTGATCGGCCGCGTGGTCGCGAAGAACATTGTTGACGGCGACACCGGCGAAATCATCGCCAAGGCCAACGACGAACTGACCGAAGCGCTGCTGAAGAAGCTGCGCAGCGCCGGTGTGCAAGACCTGCCTTGCATCTACACCAACGAACTCGACCAAGGCGCCTACATCTCGCAAACCCTGCGTGGTGACGAAACCGTGGACGAGTTTGCAGCACGTGTGGCCATCTACCGCATGATGCGTCCTGGCGAGCCGCCAACGGAAGACGCGGTTCAGGCCCTGTTCCAACGCCTGTTCTACAACCCAGACACGTACGATCTGTCGCGCGTGGGCCGGATGAAGTTCAACGCCAAGATGGGCCGCGACGAGCCTACAGGCCCCATGGTGCTGACCAACGAAGACATCTTGTCCGTGGTCAAGATCCTGGTGGACCTGCGCAATGGCCGCGGCGAAGTTGATGACATCGACCACTTGGGTAACCGCCGCGTGCGTTGCGTGGGCGAACTGGCCGAAAACCAATACCGCGCCGGTCTGGCCCGTATTGAAAAGGCCGTGAAGGAACGTCTGGGCCAAGCGGAACAAGAGCCGCTGATGCCACACGACCTGATCAACTCCAAGCCGATTTCCGCGGCCCTGAAAGAGTTCTTCGGCGCGTCCCAGTTGTCGCAGTTCATGGACCAAACCAACCCACTGTCCGAAATCACGCACAAGCGTCGTGTTTCGGCCCTTGGCCCAGGTGGTTTGACCCGCGAACGTGCTGGCTTCGAAGTGCGTGACGTGCACGTGACCCACTATGGTCGTGTGTGCCCGATCGAAACGCCGGAAGGTCCGAACATTGGTCTGATCAACTCGCTGGCCCTGTACGCCCGCCTGAACGAATACGGTTTCATCGAAACGCCGTATCGTCGTGTGGTCGACAGCAAGGTCACCAACGAAATCGACTACCTGTCCGCCATTGAAGAAGGCAAGTACGTCATTGCGCAGGCCAACGCCGCGCTCGACAAAGAAGGCAAGCTGACCGGCGACCTGGTTTCCGCACGTGAGCGCGGCGAATCCATCCTGGTCGGCGCTGAACGCATCCAGTACATGGACGTGTCGCCTGCGCAGATCGTCTCGGTGGCCGCCTCGCTGGTGCCATTCCTTGAGCACGATGATGCGAACCGCGCACTGATGGGCGCCAACATGCAGCGTCAAGCTGTGCCCGTGTTGCGCCCCGAGAAGCCATTCGTCGGCACCGGTATCGAACGCGTTGCTGCGGTCGACTCGGGCACCGTCGTCACCGCCACCCGCGGTGGTGTGGTCGACTACGTGGACGCCACCCGTATCGTGATTCGCGTGAACGACGCGGAAGCGGCTGCTGGTGAAGTCGGTGTGGACATCTACAACCTGATCAAGTACCAACGTTCCAACCAGAACACCAACATCCACCAGCGTCCCATCGTCCGCAAGGGCGACAAGCTGGCCAAGGGTGATGTGATTGCCGACGGCGCTTCGACCGACATGGGCGAATTGGCCCTGGGTCAGAACATGCTGATCGCCTTCATGCCATGGAACGGCTACAACTTCGAAGACTCGATCCTGATCTCGGAACGTGTCGTCGCCGACGACCGCTACACCTCGATCCACATCGAAGAACTCGTGGTCATGGCTCGCGACACCAAGCTGGGTGCTGAAGACATCACGCGCGACATCCCTAACCTGAGCGAACAACAGCTGAACCGCCTGGACGAGTCCGGCATCATCTACGTTGGCGCTGAAGTGCAACCCGGCGACACGCTGGTGGGCAAGGTCACGCCTAAGGGTGAAACCACGCTGACGCCAGAAGAAAAACTGCTGCGCGCCATCTTCGGTGAAAAAGCCTCTGACGTGAAAGATACGTCGCTGCGTGTGGACCAAGGTTCACAAGGCACCGTGATCGACGTGCAAGTGTTCACCCGTGAAGGCATCCAACGCGACAAGCGCGCCCAGCAGATCATCGACGATGAACTCAAGCGCTTCCGCCTGGACCTGAACGACCAGTTGCGCATCGTCGAGGCCGACGCGTTCGACCGTATCGAAAAGCTGCTGATCGGCAAGGTTGCCAACGGTGGCCCGCAAAAGCTGGCCAAGGGCACCAAGCTGGACAAGGCTTATCTGTCGTCGGTGGAGAAGTTCCACTGGTTCGACATTCGCCCTGCCGACGACGAAGTTGCCACGCAGCTCGAATCGATCAAGAACTCGCTGGAGCAAACGCGCCACAGCTTTGACCTGTCGTTCGAAGAAAAGCGCAAGAAGCTGACGCAAGGCGACGAGTTGCCAGCCGGCGTGCTGAAAATGGTCAAGGTCTACCTGGCCGTCAAGCGCCGCCTGCAACCCGGCGACAAGATGGCCGGCCGTCACGGTAACAAGGGTGTGGTGTCTAAGATCGTTCCGGTCGAAGACATGCCTTACATGGCCGACGGTACGCCGTGCGACATCGTCTTGAACCCGCTGGGCGTGCCTTCGCGGATGAACGTCGGCCAGGTGCTGGAAGTGCACTTGGGCTGGGCCGCCAAGGGTATTGGCCAACGCATTGGTGACATGCTGCAAGCCGAAGCCAAGGTCGCCGAACTGCGCAGCTTCTTCGACGGTCTGTACAACGACACCGGCCGCAAGGAAGACCTGTCGCAGCTGAGCGATACCGAAGTGCTGGAAATGGCTGAAAACCTGTCGCAAGGCCTGCCGTTTGCCACGCCGGTGTTCGACGGCGCAGCGGAAGAAAACATCCGCGAAATGCTGAAACTGGCTTACCCCGATGCGGAAGCCACGCGCAAGGGCCTGACCGCCACGCGCACACAAGCCAACCTGTTCGATGGCCGCACGGGTGAACCGTTCGACCGCTCGACCACCGTCGGCTACATGCACTTCTTGAAGCTGCACCATTTGGTGGACGACAAGATGCACGCCCGTTCGACCGGTCCTTACTCGCTCGTCACGCAGCAGCCGCTGGGTGGTAAGGCGCAGTTCGGTGGCCAGCGCTTCGGGGAAATGGAAGTGTGGGCGCTGGAAGCTTACGGCGCCTCCTACACCCTGCAGGAAATGCTGACCGTCAAGTCCGACGACGTGGTCGGCCGGACCAAGGTCTACGAGAGCATCGTCAAGGGCGAACACGCGATCGAAGCCGGCATGCCGGAATCGTTCAACGTGCTGGTCAAGGAAATCCGCTCGTTGGGTATCGACATCGAACTCGAACGCAGCTAATTGCAGGAAAGAAAAAGGATTTAACTCATGAAATCATTACTCGACCTGTTCAAGCAATTTACGCCGGACCAACACTTCGACGCCATCAAGATTGGCATGGCGTCGCCGGAGAAGGTTCGTTCGTGGTCTTTTGGTGAAGTGAAGAAGCCAGAAACCATCAACTACCGCACCTTCAAACCAGAGCGTGATGGTCTGTTCTGCGCCAAGATCTTTGGCCCGATCAAGGACTACGAATGCTTGTGCGGCAAGTACAAGCGCCTGAAGCACCGCGGCGTGATCTGCGAAAAGTGCGGTGTGGAAGTCACGCAGACCAAGGTGCGTCGTGAACGCATGGGTCACATCGACCTGGCCGCGCCCTGCGCCCACATCTGGTTCCTGAAGTCGCTGCCATCACGTCTGGGCCTGGTGCTGGACATGACGCTGCGCGACATCGAACGTGTGTTGTACTTCGAGGCATACGTCGTGACCGACCCCGGCATGACCCCGCTGAAGAAGTACTCCATCATGTCGGAAGACGACTTCGACGCCAAGACCAAAGAGTACGGCGACGAGTTCGTGGCCAAGATGGGCGCTGAAGGTATCAAGGACCTGCTCGAAGGCATCGAGATCGACGCGTCGATCGAGAAGCTGCGCAACGACCTGACCGGCTCCGAAGTCAAGATCAAGAAGAACGCCAAGCGCCTGAAGCTCTTGGAAGCGTTCAAGAAGTCTGGCATCAAGCCCGAGTGGATGGTGCTGGAAGTGCTGCCCGTGTTGCCACCGGACCTGCGTCCGCTGGTGCCGCTGGACGGCGGCCGCTTCGCGACCTCTGACTTGAACGACCTCTACCGCCGTGTGATCAACCGCAACAGCCGTCTGCGCCGTCTGCTGGAACTGAAGGCACCGGAAATCATTGCGCGCAATGAAAAGCGCATGCTGCAAGAAGCCGTCGACTCGTTGCTGGACAACGGCCGCCGTGGCAAGGCCATGACGGGCGCCAACAAGCGCGCGCTGAAGTCCTTGGCCGACATGATCAAGGGCAAGAGCGGTCGTTTCCGTCAGAACTTGCTGGGTAAGCGCGTCGACTACTCCGGTCGTTCCGTGATTACCGTGGGCCCAACGCTCAAGCTGCACCAGTGCGGCTTGCCTAAGCTGATGGCGCTTGAACTGTTCAAGCCTTTCATCTTCTCGCGCCTGGAAGCCATGGGCATTGCCACCACCATCAAGGCGGCAAAGAAGGAAGTGGAATCCGGCACCCCAGTGGTGTGGGACATTCTGGAAGAAGTGATCAAGGAACACCCGATCATGCTGAACCGTGCGCCTACGCTGCACCGTTTGGGCATTCAGGCTTTCGAGCCTATCTTGATCGAAGGCAAGGCCATTCAACTGCACCCGCTGGTTTGCTCGGCTTTCAACGCCGACTTCGACGGTGACCAGATGGCCGTGCACGTGCCGCTGTCTGTGGAAGCACAGATGGAAGCGCGTACATTGATGCTGGCATCGAACAACATCTTGTTCCCAGCCAGCGGCGAGCCTTCGATTGTTCCTTCGCAAGACGTTGTGTTGGGTCTGTACTACACCACCCGCGACCGTGTGAACGGCAAGGGTGAAGGTCTGATCTTCTCCAACACTGGCGAAGTGCAACGCGCTTTCGACGCGGGTGAAGCCGAACTCAGCGCGCGTATCAACGTGCGCCTGACCGAGTACACCAAGGACAAGGCGACCGGCGAGTTCGTGCCATCGACCAAGCTGTGGGAAACCACGGTGGGCCGTGCGCTGCTGTCGGAAATCCTGCCCAAGGGCCTGCCTTTCTCCAACATCAACAAGGCGTTGAAGAAGAAAGAAATCTCCAAGCTGATCAACGTTTCTTTCCGCAAGTGCGGTTTGAAGGAAACGGTGGTGTTTGCCGACAAGCTGCTGCAGTACGGTTTCCGTCTGGCCACCAAGGCTGGTATCTCTATCTGTATCGACGACATGTTGGTGCCGAAAGAGAAGCACGGCATCATCGAGCGCGCGCAGAAGGAAGTCAAAGAGATCGAACAGCAATACGTGTCCGGTCTGGTGACTTCTGGCGAACGCTACAACAAGGTGGTGGACATCTGGGGCAAGTCGGGTGACGAAGTGTCCAAGGTGATGATGGCCCAGCTGTCGAAGGAACAAACCATCGACCGTAATGGCAACCAGGTCACGCAAGAGTCGTTCAACTCCATCTACATGATGGCCGACTCGGGCGCCCGCGGTTCCGCAGCGCAGATTCGCCAGGTCGCCGGTATGCGGGGTCTGATGGCCAAGCCTGACGGCTCCATCATTGAGACGCCGATCACCGCGAACTTCCGCGAAGGTCTGAACGTGTTGGAGTACTTCATCTCCACCCACGGTGCGCGTAAGGGTCTGGCCGACACGGCGTTGAAGACGGCTAACTCGGGTTACCTGACCCGTCGTCTGGTCGACGTGACGCAAGACTTGGTCGTCACCGAAGAAGACTGCGGCACACACGACGGCTCGCTGATGCGCGCCATCGTCGAAGGTGGTGAAGTCATCGAATCGCTGCGTGAACGGGTCTTGGGCCGTACCGCTGCAGACGACGTGCTGCACCCTGAAAACCGCTCGGTGATCCTGAAGGCCGGCGAGATGTTCGACGAAGACAACATCGAAGAACTCGAAGCCCAAGGCGTGGACGAAGTGAAGGTGCGTACCGCCCTGACCTGTGCCACCCGCTTCGGTATCTGCGCCAAGTGCTACGGTCGCGACTTGGGCCGTGGTGGCCTGATCAACATCGGTGAAGCCGTTGGTGTGATCGCCGCCCAGTCCATCGGTGAACCCGGCACGCAGCTGACCATGCGTACCTTCCACATCGGTGGTGCCGCTTCGCGTGCCGCCGTGGCCTCCAGCGTGGAAGCCAAGTCGAACGGTAGCATCGGCTTCAACGCCACGATGCGCTACGTGACCAACAGCAAAAACGAGCTGGTGGTGATTGCCCGTTCGGGTGAGATCATCATCTCCGAACACGGCCGTGAGCGTGAACGCCACAAGGTGCCTTACGGCGCAGTATTGGCGGTCAAGGCTGACCAAGCCATCAAGGCTGGCACCGTGCTGGCGACCTGGGATCCACTGACGCGTCCTATCATTACGGAATTCGCCGGTACGACCAAGTTCGAAAACGTGGAAGAAGGCCTCACGGTTGCCAAGCAGGTGGACGAAGTCACCGGCCTGTCGACCATGGTGGTGATCGACCCGAAACGCCGTGGTGCTGCCAAGGTGGTGCGTCCACAGGTGAAGCTGATCGATGCTTCGAGCAACGAAGTGAAGATTCCTGGCACCGATCACTCGGTGACCATCGGCTTCCCCGTCGGTGCGCTGATCCAGGTGCGCGACGGCCAGGACGTGGGCCCAGGCGAAGTGCTGGCGCGTATCCCGGTCGAAGGTCAAAAGACCCGCGACATTACCGGTGGTCTGCCACGTGTGGCCGAACTGTTCGAAGCGCGTACGCCTAAGGACAAGGGCATGCTGGCCGAAATGACCGGTACCGTGTCGTTCGGTAAGGAAACCAAGGGCAAGGTCCGCCTGCAAATCACCGACCCTGAAGGCAAGGTCTGGGATGAACTGATCCCCAAGGAAAAGAACATCCTGGTGCACGAAGGCCAAGTGGTCAACAAGGGCGAATCGATTGTGGACGGCCCAGCCGACCCACAAGACATTCTGCGCCTGTTGGGCATGGAAGAGCTGGCGCGCTACATCGTCGACGAAGTGCAGGACGTTTACCGCTTGCAAGGCGTGAAGATCAACGACAAGCACATCGAAGTGATCGTGCGTCAGATGTTGCGTCGTGTCGTGGTGGAAAGCACTGGTGACTCTGGCTACATTGCTGGCGAACACGTGGAACGCAGCGAAATGCTCGACACCAACGATGCCCTGCGCAACGAAGACAAGATTCCCGCAACCTATACCAATATGTTGCTGGGTATCACCAAGGCTTCGTTGTCGACCGACTCGTTCATCTCCGCCGCTTCCTTCCAGGAAACCACGCGTGTGCTGACCGAAGCCGCCATCATGGGCAAGCGCGACGAACTGCGCGGTCTGAAGGAAAACGTCATCGTCGGCCGTCTGATCCCAGCCGGTACCGGCATGGCTTACCACCAGGCACGCAAGGCCAAGGAACTGATGGACGACGCCGAGCGCCGCGCCATTGCCGAAGCCGAAGCCGCTGAACTGGCCGGTGTTTCGGAAGAAGCCACCGTGGCCGATCACAGCGAGCACCCTGCCGCGGATTAATCCGCGCAAACCGTTACGACCGCTTGCGGTATATCGGTCAGAACCCCAAGCTCACCCCCCTGAGCTTGGGGTTTTTTTATGGCAAGCTGAAACCCACCAACCCTCCGCGCCCATGGGACTAGAAACACTCGACCATCTCTACATTTGGGGTGCCGCCGCTCTGCTGCTGTTCTGGGGCGTGGGCGCCTACAACCGACTGGTGCGCCTGCGCTCGGAGGCGCTGCGCAGTTTCGGCGTTTTATCGCCAATGCTGCAGCGTAGCGCCGACCTGGTCTTGGCCACGGTCATCGTGGCGCCAGTGTCGGCGCCCGCCGCCGCCCCCGACGCCTCGGCCACAACGTCGGCGGAAGGAGCGCCCGCAGCAGCTGTACATCTGCTGCGCCCGGCCTCGCCCTGGACGGGTGTGCAGGGTGCGGCCACACAATTCATGGCCTCGCTGGCCGTGGCGCGCACCAAACCGCTGGACGCCGATGCCATGGCCGCACTGAGCGCGGCCGGTGTGGTGCTGCGCATGGCCTGGCAGCGCATGGCCGCAGAATGTGCCACGCTGACCGGCGCGCCTCTTCCGCAAGCCGCCGTGTGGGACGACCTCACTCGCCATACCGACGATGCCACTCTGCTTTTCACCCAGGCCGTGCAAGACTACAACGCCGCCATAGGGCAGTTTCCAGCCATGCTGCTGGCAGGGCTGGTGGGCTTCAGGCAGGCTAGGGTGCTGGACATGTCGCTCCCTTAGCGCCCGCCCCGCGCCATCCCACGCGGTCCCGTATGGGGCCATACGCGCGACTCGACCTCTTTTCAATTTTGCTTTTGTAATCGTTTGACCAAGACCGCTCAACCCTCCTCCAAATCCATCCCGCTGTGGCAGCAACTGCAAGGTGCAGCCAGCGTCTTGCAGGCGGTTCGCCAAGGCGGCTCGGCCACGCCCGCACTGAATGCCGTAAGCCCCGCCCTGCGCCCTGGGGTACAGGCCTTGGTGTTTCACGCGCTGCGCCATCTTGGGCGCGCTGAGGTGCTGCGCAATCTGCTGGCCACACGCACGCCCCCGCCCAAGGTCGACGCCTTGTTGTGCCTGGCACTCGCCCTCGGCTGGACTGAAACCGACGCGCCTTACGACGCCCATACCCTGGTCAACCAAACCGTAGAGGCCGCCAGCCGAGGCCCGGCCAAGGCGCAGGCGAATTTCATCAACGCCTGCCTGCGCCGCTTCTTGCGTGAACGCGAGACCTTGATTGCCGCCAGCGACCGCGACCCCGTGGCGCTGTGGAACCACCCGCGCTGGTGGATCAAGCGTATGCGGGAAGAACAGCCCAACCGCTGGCAAGAGGTGCTGGCCGCCAACAATAGCCAGGGCCCTATGACGTTACGGGTCAATGAACAAAAACTGCCTCTAGCGCAATATCAACAAGCGCTAAAAGCTATCAATATAGAAGCAAAACAAGTCGCCGCCACGGGTTTGCAACTGGCCCAGGCGCAGCCCGTGCAAATGCTTCCCGGCTTTGCCCAGGGCCAGGCGTCGGTGCAAGACGCGGCCGCGCAATTGGCCGCGCCGCTACTGCTGGCCGGGCTGGACGTCCGGCAGCCGCTGCGCATTCTGGACGCTTGCGCGGCCCCCGGCGGCAAAACCGCTCATCTGCTTGAAATTGCCCCCAACGCCCAGGTTCTGGCGCTAGACGTGGACGCCACGCGTTGTGAGCGCATTCACCAAAACCTGCAGCGCCTGGACTTGCATGCCGAGGTGCTGGCCGCCGATGCGGGCAAACCCGAGGTCTGGTGGGATGGCACGCCCTTTGACGCCATCCTGCTCGATGCGCCGTGCACCGCCTCCGGCATCGTGCGTCGCCACCCCGACGTGCGCTGGCTGCGCCGCGAAAGCGACGTTGCCCAGCTCGCCCAGATCCAGGCCACCCTGCTCGACCAGCTTTGGCCACTGCTGAAACCCGGCGGCCGAATGCTTTACTGCACCTGCTCGGTATTCCATGCCGAAGGCCAGGAACAGATGGAAACGTTTCTTGCACGCCACACCAACGCCGCAATTCGCCCCTCTCCGGGTCATTTAATGCCCCAAAACGGGGGGGGAAACCCGGCTGTCCCAGACAATCCATTGGGTGAACACGACGGTTTCTTTTACGCACTGCTGGAAAAGGCCATGGTCTAGGCTCGCAGCCTGGCTGGTGGGAGCCCTGTTGCTTCTGACAGCCCTGCCCTCCAGCCAGGCCCAGTCTTTTCACGCAGAAGTGCAACAGTTGCATCTGCAGGTTGCCGATGGCGGGGTTTTGTTGTCAGGCAACGTCAAGTTCGACCTCAGCGGCCCGGTGGAAGACGCGCTGTTCAAAGGCATTCCCATGCACTTCGTCGCAGAGGCCGAGGTTTTTCGCAACCGCTGGTATTGGGCGGATGCCAAGGTCGGCTCGGATGCGCGACATATGCGCCTGTCCTACCAGCCACTCACGCGCCGCTGGCGCCTGAATGTATCACCCACGGCCATGGGCAACAGTGGGCTCGGGGTCACGTTGAACCAAAACTTCGAGTCCTTGGCCGATGCATTGGCCGTGGTCCAGCGCTTCTCGCAATGGAAAATCGCCGACCTGCCCGACGGCGCGCGTGATGCCCAGTACTACGTCGAGTTTTCGTTCCGCCTGGATGTGTCACAACTGCCGCGCCCGTTCCAGATTGGGGCGGTTGGCCAATCGGACTGGAACCTTGGACTGAGCCAGACCATCCAACTGGGCCGCGAAAGCAATGCCAAGTGAAACCCGATGATCTGCGCTCGTCAGCCCGCTACACCATACGCCAGCATGGTTTGTTGACGGCGCGGGCACGCCGGTGGGCCTTTGGCGTCGGCACCGCCGTGGTGGTTGCCGTGGGCCTGGTGCTGTTCTTCCTGCTGACACTCTCCACCAACAACCGCGAGCTTTACGAGCGCAATTACGCACGGCTGTTTGTCATCAACATGGTGGTGGCCGGCATACTGCTGAGCGTCATCCTGTGGTTCGGCATTCGCCTGCTGCTGCGCCTGCGCAAGGGCAAGTTTGGCAGCCGCCTGCTGCTCAAGCTTGCGGCCATCTTTGCCTTGGTCGGCCTGGTGCCGGGCGGCTTGATTTACGTGGTGTCGTACCAATTCGTCACGCGCTCGATTGAAAGCTGGTTCGATGTGCAAGTGGAGGGCGCGCTGGATGCGGGCGTCAATCTAGGCCGCACCACGCTGGAAGCCCTTTCCAGCGATCTGGCCACCAAGACCCGCGGCGCCAGCAGCTTGTTGGCGGAGGTGCCCAACTCGTCTGTGGGTGTGCCGCTGGAACGCATCCGCGACCAGCTCGCCGTGAACGACGTGGTGCTGTGGAGTGCCTCGGGCCAGGTCATTGCCAGCACCGGGCAGTCACGTTTCGACCTGCGGCCGGAGCGCCCCACGCAGCAACAGTTGCGCATGGTGCGCAGCCAGCGCAGCATGGCCGTGGTCGAAGGCCTGGACGACACCTGGGACACCGTGCCTACCAACGCCCATATCAAAGCCTTGGTGTTAGTGCCTACTTCCAGCCTAGGGCTCTTGGTGGAACCGCGTTTCTTGCAAGTCACACAAAGCTTGCCGCAGCAGCTGGTGAAAGATGCGGTCGCAGTCCAACTTGCCAACCGCGAGTATCAGGAACGGGCCTTGGCGCGTTCCGGGCTCAAGCGCATGTACATCGGCACACTCACCTTGAGTCTGTTTCTGGCGGTGTTTGGCGCCGTGGTGCTGGCCGTGCTGCTGGGCAATCAGCTTGCCCGCCCGCTGCTGCTGTTGGCCGACGGTGTGCGCCAGGTGGCCGCAGGCGACCTCACACCCAAATCGGTGCTGCAGGGCAAGGACGAACTCGGCGGCCTGACGCGCTCGTTTGCCGTCATGACACAACAGCTGTCTGACGCGCGCAATAGTGCTGAGCGCAGCATGACGCAGGTGATTGCGGCCCGCGCCAACCTGCAAACCATACTGGACAACCTCACCGCCGGCGTGATTGTGCTCAGCCTGGATGGCCACATTCTGTCGTCCAACCCCGGTGCCACACGCATCCTGCGCCTGCCTCTCGCAGCCCACGAAGGTGAGCCACTGAACAGCGTCTCCGGCCTGGAGGTTTTCGCCGAAAAAGTGCTCGCTCAATTTGATGCCCATGAAAGCGCCCGCAGCCAACACGGGCTCGACCATTGGCAGCAATCCTTCGAGTTGCATCCCTCACACAACGCGCACAACCCGTTCGCACAAGACGCCGTCACCCTGGTGGCACGTGGCGCCGAGTTGCCGGACGCCACTAGATTGTTGGTTTTTGACGACATTTCTGAAATAGTTTCAGCGCAACGCTCGCAGGCCTGGGGCGAGGTTGCACGGCGCTTGGCACACGAAATCAAGAATCCGCTCACCCCCATTCAGCTGTCGGCAGAACGCATGGAAATGAAGCTGCTGAACAAGCTTGGCGAGCCCGAACAGGTGCTGTTGAAGAAGTCGGTGAAAACCATCGTCGACCAAGTCGATTCGATGAAGCGCCTGGTCAATGAATTCCGTGACTACGCCCGTCTGCCGGCCGCAGAACTCAAGCCCATGGACCTCAATGCTTTGCTGCAGGATATCTTCCATTTGTATGAAAACGACACGGCCAAAGTGAGCGTGCAAACCAGGCTGGACCCGGACTGCCCGCCGATTCGCGGCGACGCCGAGCAACTGCGCCAAGTCATCCACAACCTGGTGCAAAACGCACAAGATGCCACCGAAAGCGCTGGCAAAGCCGAAAAAGGCCCGGGCGCAATCGTCAGCACGCAGTGGATTCCGGCCTCGCAAACCGTACGGCTCACCGTAGTGGACAACGGTACGGGCTTTCCCGAGAACATTCTCAAGCGTGCATTCGAACCCTATGTCACCACCAAAACCAAGGGCACAGGACTGGGCTTGGCGGTGGTCAAGAAAATAGTCGACGACCATGGCGCCCGTATCACGCTGAGCAATCGAATCGTCGACGAAGTCGTAAAGGGCGCTCAAGTGTCGTTATCATTCGGAATCAGCTCGGGCGTCGCAATTTAGCAACATCTTGCTACAAACCAACCTGAGCTCACGACTTCACTTCTTTCGGAACACGCAAGAGAACATGGCAAACATATTGGTGGTCGACGACGAGCTTGGCATCAGAGACCTGCTTTCGGAAATCCTGAATGACGAAGGCCACACGATTGAACTCGCAGAAAACGCAGCAGAAGCACGCGCCGCCCGCAGCCGCAGCCGCCCTGATCTGGTGCTGCTGGACATCTGGATGCCCGACACCGACGGGGTTTCCCTGCTCAAAGAGTGGGCCTCGTCGGGCGCCTTGACGATGCCAGTCATCATGATGAGCGGCCACGCCACCATAGACACAGCGGTGGAGGCCACGAAGATCGGTGCACACTCCTTCCTGGAAAAACCCATCACGCTGCAAAAACTGCTGAAAGCCGTGGAAATGGCTCTGGCCGGCAGCGCCAACCGCAAGCCTGCACCACAACCGGTCAACCACCACAGCAGCTTTACGGTCGAACCCATTGTTCACTCGGGCGAGACCCAATCCAGCACCAGCGTCAGCACCATCTCCACCCTGATGGATCTCGGCCCCCAGGCCCGTCAGGCATTTGATCTGAACAAACCGCTGCGCGAAGCGCGTGACGGCTTTGAAAAAGCCTACTTCGAATTCCACCTTGCACAAGAAGGTGGCTCCATGACCCGCGTGGCCGAACAGACCGGTTTGGAGCGCACTCACCTCTACCGAAAACTAAAACAATTGGGAGTTGAGCTCGGACGTGGAAAACGCGGCTTAATTTGATATATAATCATAGGCTCAGGCCCGGTAGCTCAGTCGGTAGAGCAGAGGATTGAAAATCCTTGTGTCGGTGGTTCGATTCCGCCCCAGGCCACCAGTGTTTATGCGCCCCAGCGCCCTTTCGGGTTCTGGGGCGTTTCTACATTTCGGGTCAAATTTCTACAAAAAAAATGGCGTAGAGTTTTCTACGCCATTTCTCAGTTTGTACCCCTGTCACCCTTGGCAATCAAGAATGTGGGTACTGCCGTCAAGTGACGGGCGCCAACTACCGCCGATGCCTCACTTACCGTCTGGAACCCAGAACTTAAAGAAGGTGGTGCGCTTCGGGTAGATAACGCGCCCATTTTTGCGGATTGACCGGGCGTATACCCAGCGACCGCCTTGAGACGAAGTACTCATTTGTAGTACCTTTCTAAAGTCGTTGTATGGGGTTACCTGTAGCAGCCAAAGGCACGAAGGAGTAAACTACTTCGATGCTCTTACCAAGCTAGCTGGATGCGTCACCCGTATTCGGCATCCGGGCGGTCAGGAATCTCACCTCCTGAACCGCCCTTATTTTTTTGCTGAAGTTGCCTTTAATTTTTCTAGTCGAATTTCAGCGGCTTGCACCGATACACCGAAGTGATGAGCCAATGCCCGAGCACTCCAGAGATTTAGTCGTTGAATGATGACGAGCGGCATAGAAAACTCAGCGGCATAGGTGTTCGCTTGCCATTCTGAATTCTCATATTTGGGGTAGCTCCCTCCTGGCACCTCTCGATTAATGGTTCTTCGATGAGCCAAGAGAATGTGCCCAAGTTCATGAGTAATCGTGAACGTAGCGCGGGGACCGCCACGCACCGCGTCAGCGTAAACCGCCTCATGAATGTAAAGCGTACTGGTTTCTGGAACCCAGCATGCCTCAATACCTTGGCCTACAGGGGCACTAGCCTGGTCAAACACGTCCACCACGATACCGTACCGGTGGAGGCCCTCCAGCAACTTAGGGACGTCTATGCGTCCCTCGGGAAGTCCAAGGGCTTGGCGTGTGTTCCAGGCTATCTGGCGAATCTTCAAAGTCGACTGAGGTGCGACGCGAAAACCTTCTTGTAGGCCACTCATGACGGATCAACCTTTCATAGCTTTACGCAGGAGTACCTCAAAATTTTTGAGTTGATCCGCGTCCAAATTGGTTCGAGCAAAACCGGCGACCATCATCTGCTGGGCAGGAGATAGACCGGCAATTGAAACTTGACCATTTGCCACAGTGGCGAGGTCATGCAGATTTGGTACATGTATTCCTTTACCCGCAAAGAACGCTTCAACTTTTTCAACCCATGCAACCGGTATCTTCTTTCTTCCGGTTTCAATGGCACTTAGGAACGCTGGGGTTGTGCCCAGCTGGTCTGCCATTTGCTGCAAGGTCGAATCAGTTTGTATACGCGCGCTTCTTACGGCCTTTCCAAAATTTGTAAGAGACAT
Source organism: Variovorax sp. HJSM1_2 (assembly GCF_049316285.1). NCBI lineage: Bacteria > Pseudomonadati > Pseudomonadota > Betaproteobacteria > Burkholderiales > Comamonadaceae > Variovorax > Variovorax sp. HJSM1_2. The sequence continues at coordinate 19,777 of NZ_JBMOXA010000027.1, forward strand.
AGCAGTAACTCCTTCATTTATGAATGACGATTTTGTCGACTCATTGGCACCCCTGCTTGAGCGCCATGAACGAAATATATACCATTTCGGTTTAAAAATACAACCAAAACTAGAACGAATAAATTTATTTGGGTAGAAATCTAGCGTAACGGCCTGACGCGGGCTCCCATCCGCGCTTTTATGTAGTGCTCCGTCATGTCGCGGGTTTTGTGCCCCAGCAGACTTTGTGAGTGGGCCAAATCGCCCGTGTCAGTAGCCGCCTTAGCCCTAATGTCTCGAAACTGAAAACTCACTCCTGCGGAAGTGCGTGCCTTGTCAAAGCGGGAGCGCAACGCGTCCTTCCGCAAAGGGCCCCCCAGCTCATCTTGAATGAGATAAAGGCCAGTGATTTTTTTTGGGCGCTCAAGAATGCGAGCAATCACCAAGGCTAGTTCCCCAGTGATTTCAATGGCAAGACGTGCCGCAGTCTTGTTCTGAACGACCCACAAAGCTCCATCTCGAATGTCCGCTCGTTTTAACTTTAGTACGTCTGCCGGTCTTTGCCCTGTCAAAAGCGCCAAGTCCATCGCATCGACCACCGTGAAATGAGCATGCGCTTTCACCTTAGCAAATTCGGCATCCGTCACGTATCGCGAGCGTCCTGTTTCCTTGAAGCCCTTCACCCCTTGGCAAGGGTTCTGCAGAGCCGTGAAGCCCCATTCCCTAGCCTTGTTGTAGACGTGTGAGAACAATGCCTTTTCACGGTTGGCGCGCACCTTCGCCACCTGGCCGCGTATGTCCATGTACCCTCGAATATGCATCGGCTGAATGGCATCGATTGGCATATGCGCAAACACCTTTAGGAGGTTCGCCAACTCTTTGTCGTTGTCGCGTCGGGTTCCCACCGCCTTGGTGGGAAACACCTCACGCACGTAGCGCTTTGCCACCACCGAAAACAGCCGCGTGGACTCGTCTTCTTTCACGCCTTCGCGCTGCGCCCACAAGCGCAAGGCCTCGGCTCTGTCGCTCGAAAGCTTGCTCCAGATGCGCGGCGATGTGCCGCTGACGTGATACCAAACATTGCCCTTCCGGTGGAAGCGCGGCGGGTCATCAAAATTGGATTCTCTGCGTCGGCCCACTATGCCCCCAGCGCTGCAAAGTTAGGACGGTAAACCGCTTGCTCAGGCACGCCACATCCCAACATGTTTTCAACGTACTTGCGGGCCACGATGGGCCTGCGGTTGCCGTTCAACTCAAACCGCCACCCCTTCGCACGCAGCCAATCGACCTGGCGCGCGGGCGTCTTGAAGCCCGTCAGGATGTTGATTTCCTGGGCCGTTAAAAACAGAGTGAATTCCATCGCCGCGGCCTTCAAAATTGCGCTGCCCATGCGGGCATCTGATAGCTGTGAGGTTGCACCGAGTAGCCTGCCCCAAGTTCGTCGACAAAGGGCTCGTTAGCCGAACCGGTGTGAAGCTTCCGCACGCTGGCAACGATTTCACGAGCTTTCGCGTATTGCTCTTGGAGAATGCAGATTTGGCGATACATCAGACGGATTTCATTTACCTGATCTGAATGAACCATCGAGCGCCCATACTGCGTTTCCCAGTACAACGCTAACACGGCCATGCGAGGCACGCGCTCCTCAGAGAGCCAACGATGCACAGTGCGCTCCCCCACATCAAGAAATTTGGCGACCTTCTTAGCTCCCCCGAACTCCTTCACAAAAATACGGAAAACGTTCGGGCCAAAAATATCCCTAGGAGCGGAGATCATCTTGTTTGAGTCCTATTGAAAGTCGGGTTCTTGCTTTCTCTTAAGCTGCAAACCCAGAGGTTGAAGGCTTCATCAGATTTCTGATTTTGGTGTTCGAGGTCTTCGAGAGCGACAGCACCTCGCCGCATCGGTACTTCTATGGGCCCTGCACTTTTCGTAGATGGAAAAATCTCTTCAAAATCAATGCGTGCGCAGTTATTGAATCGAGTCCAAGGTAATGCAGCGGCGGGCGCCGCAACAACCAATTCAGCCTCGCGAGGCTTCGATTCAATGCGCCATTCGTCCGTGCGGGTGACAAAAACGGCAGGGCCTTGCAGATCGCATGCGCTGGCGGTAAGGCCTTTGATGCAACGTGTGAACTCATCGCGATATCGCGTGCTGGGTCGTTCGATGTAGTCAACCTGAAAGCCAAGACCGTAGACCTCGCACGCGGTCAGCCAGGCGCCGTAATCGTTCGCTTTGGTGGCTTCGTGCGCAGCAGCCAGACCGGCGCTGTCTACGTCGATGTTTGCCAGCCGGTACAGCTCGCGTGTCGGCGTGATCGACGGCACACCGAAAAACTGGAATTGGCGAATGCCCCAAAGGCGCGCCCAGGCCACGATGCGTGATGCTGCGTCAGCGCCTTTGGCTCCGGTTTCGTCATCAAGGTCTACGCCTTCACCGTCAATGCTCTTCGAGATGTACTTCGCCACGTAGCCCACTGCGCTACCTCTTGCGGGGTCGATGTGCTCGACCAGAAACCGGCGTTCCGCCGCCCCTGGCTCGTTGGGCGAATCGCAAAGCGCATAGGCTTGGGCCGTGGCAATCAACCGCTCGCTTTGCCCCAGGGGTGTGAATACCAAGACGTGCCAATGTGGACACCCATCGTGGTGCGGCTCCACCACCCGCAAGCCACAAAATTCAATGCCATCGTGGCCCAGCTTACGAGTGGTGCGCCGCCACACGTTGTTCAGGTAGGCATGGGCTTCGCGTGGGTCGGCCTGGTCATATCGGTCATTGCTTCGGCCCGTGATGTGGCGAGCGTGAAAACGACTCGGGCAGGTGATCGTCAGAAACAGCGCTTCAAAGCCCTTGTTCTTTGCATAGTCCTCGATACCCCGAATGCGCACCATGAGAGCGCTACGACGGTTTGCGGGGTTGGACAGGCTCTGCTCTGCGAGGTCTTCTAACGGCAACACCTCGCCCGTGGTTTGATTGATTGCGACCAGCGAAGCCAGCAACTCGGCCACCCGGCGTTTGTCGCGCACGGCGCGTTTCATGGCGTGGTCTGACACATAGGCACCGGCATGGCGATGGACACGCCCTGACAGGATCGCGGCATGCTCGACGCTGCGAAACCGTTTGCGCAATGCGCGCCGCCACCATGGCGCAGCACACATGCGATTGATGGTTTCTTGCAAGCTCGCTTTGTCAGGCGTGGCGATGCTGTGCCGCTTCGCAATGCCGCGCAGGATACTGGCTATACGCCCATCAGGCGTGCCGAAGGTTTTCCACCTGGCCACCATGCGTTGTACGCTGTCGGCTGCTGCTTGTGCAGCCTCGCTGAGTGCATCATCACTAAGGTCAAACGCCGAGGCCATGTCAGACAGCTCGGCAACTGATGAAGCCGTCATACTGCCTCCCACCCAATGATGAATGCGGCCTGCTCACGCAGCATGCATTCAGCGGTGTAGGCCTGGCCGTCCAAATGGCGCTCACTGCAACAGCGCGCGAAATAGGCCCGTAGATTCAAGAGCCTCTGAGCGCCTTCGCTCATGCGAGGTTCTGGCCGCGAAAGCAACCGGGTGCAAGGCGGAAGGTCTTCCGCCACAGCCCTGCGATTCGGAGCTGGAAACTGCAAAATCTCAGCCGTTTTCAAAACCGGCTCTGTACTCGGCGCAGGCTTTGAAAACGGGCGGCGCTGCGGCTGCGCGACTGGCACTGATGCAGCGCCCTGCCGCGCCCTCTGGGCCTGCCAGGTGAAATCGCGTTGGGAGTGTCGGCTCACAGCTTCACCCATGGCCACAGGATGGCAAATTGGAGCGGCGCGATGAATAGAAAAACGCCTTCTGTGCCGACAGAAAAGGAAAACAGGTTGGTGCCGCAGTTTTCTACGACGTAAAAATCGAGGGTTGGCATTGAGTTCTGTGCGAGATCAAAGATGCGATGAAGGGTCGACTGCGAAGGAGTGGGGGACAGAGTTCTCTCCCCACCCCACTTGCACTAGCGTGCAAGCGGGTCCCCTGGTCGGCGCCCAGCGGCGCTCTGTCAGGACGCACCCGCGCAGCTCGGCGGCTGTCTGCTGCTTTTCAAAAGAAGGCATGACAGCGCCTTTTCAGCCGACGATTGCTTGCAGCACCTCGACTGGTTCGGCTCGACCTTTGCGGCGAGCCTGAGCCTCTTTGTCACCATTGAGAACTGCGCGTTGCAGGTCTGCCATCGCCATTCCCAGCAGATCACCCACGGTCTCGGCATTCCCAGCAGTACGAGTTTCTTGCGGCACGTCAACCAACTGGCGTCCCATGAGTTGCGCGTAAAGCAAGCCGTTTTCTGCAAGGCGGCGTAGCACGGCAATGGCTTGCGCTTGAGAGCTTGCGGACGGGCCGTCGCTCAAGAATCCCCTGCTGCTGGGTTTATCCATGCCGGTGGAAATCGCCGTTTCGTTGCCCTCGATGCAATCAAAAATGCGGTCGATTTGGTCAGCGTCCAGCGCCGGGGTAATGCGCATGAACTGCAAATTGGCAGATTGTGGACGCGTCAGTTTTCCTGGCTTTTCAGAGGGGAAACCATCAGTTTCCCCAGTGGAACCGCCAGTTTCACCAACCACGCCAGCCGGAAATACATCGCCTCGGGCTTTGGCTTTAGCGCCGGGTACGTCTTGATCATGAAACTTATAGCCCTCCCCTTCGAAGAATTCACGAAGGGCATCAAGAAACTGGCCGTCTGGAACGTAGTTGCCGGTTTCGAATCGCTTGAGCTTGTGAGCAGGGAGGCCGGTTTTGTCGGCGGCTTGGGACTGGCTGAGTCCCAGAAAGTTACGAGCGGCGCGGGACTCGTTAGGGGACAACGCCAATTCAGAAAAGTCGATAGACATAGAAACCTCAATAGTTGACGAAACGGAAAAATCTCCGTTAAGTCAACTATATCAAAAGGTTTCTAAAAAGGAAAAACTATTTTTTTCTCAACTTTTTGTCTGCACTTGGCGCCGATTCGCTGAGTTCCTCAATCTCTGCTTGAACGACAGCCAATGTTTTGACGAGTTCATTTGTCATCTTGGCCAAGAAATCTTCGTTCTCGACCAGAAGCTCTCGAACACGTTTTTCACCATGACGAGCAATCACCAATCCTTGAACCAAGGTCTGAATAGATTGACGCTCTTCAAATGTTAGCAATGCCACCAAGGTGGCTAGCCGAAACCGATCCACCCGCTTATCTTCATGCTCAAGACCAGCGAATAGTTGCTCATTGTTTGGCGCGAACGGTGTCTCGGTTCCCCACAAAAGTACGTTCGGTGTAATTTGCAAAGCCTGGCAAAGTTCACGAAGTTCACGCGCTCCTGGCATGGTCCGGCCTGTTTCATAGCCTTTTATGGCCGACAAAGACACATTGCTTTTTTCTGCGAGCTGCGCCTGTGTTAGGCCAAGCTGGCTCCGCGCCTTGATCAGCTCAGAGCCAAATGAGATATTTTCAGGAAGAGGGGGAAGACGAGGGTCTGACACTCAAGGTACTTTTGTGGATGGCCGATGCAAGGAGTTTAGCCCCCATGAAGAAATGGCCCTACGGCATCTGAAACTTCATGTTGTACGTCAACGGCGTATCGGAACTCCTTGAGTCCGTCCTTCTACAAAGACGCTTTTTGTTCAGAACTCTAGAGTAAAGATGACAACGGAAAATGCAGGCCTTTGTAGAAAGCTCTATGCACAGGCCATTGTTCTTGAAAGGTTTTCTGAGAGATTGAAAATCCTTGTGTCGGTGGTTCGATTCCGCCCCAGGCCACCAAATACAGTTCCTCGCTTGTTCGAGAACATTAAAAAGCCCTAAGTTTCAAAAGCTTAGGGCTTTTTTCATGGCCATCGAAAGTGAGCGCCTGTTGGACGGCTTGTGCCGTCCAACGCGAAAAGTGGCTCAGCGGCTTTGTAGCAGGCTGACCAGCTCCGGCATCAGCGCTTCCGGTTTGCTCCGCTGGGCCGACTCCAAGGTCGCGAGCACCGATGCCGCAATCGCTTGGTGCGAGCCGGCATCACCGGCCATGGTGTTGTAGTAGCCCAGGTCCTTGCAGGCATTGGCTACGGAGAAACGCAGGCTGGATGTGTCCTGTGCCAGCAAGTAGGGACGCAGGCGTTCCAGCGCAACACCCCCGCCACCGCCCTTCGCAAGAATGTCCACAAAGGCCTCGGGCGCAATGCCGTGATGGGTGGCGCAGGCTGCCGCTTCCGCGATCAAGGCCACCGTCCCAAGTGAGACGAAGTTGTGCAGCAACTTCATACCATGGCCAGCGCCAACGGGCCCCGCGTGGACGATGTTTTCGGCAAAACACGACAACAGCGGGCGGCATTCTTCTAGCAGCGTGGCATCGCCGCCAACCAGCAGGTTGAGCCGCCCCTCGGCAGCCTCCTTTGGGGTACGCGTCATCGGCATGTCGAGGAAGCGACTGCCCGCGGCCTCCACCGCTTGCGCCATACGCACAGTCGATGCGGGCAAGGCGGTTGAACAGTCGATCACGATGCTGCCGGGGCGCAGGCCTTCCAGCACTCCGCCCTCACCCGTCAACACCGCTTCAACCTGCGGTGAGCCGGTCAGCACCAGGATCACGATGTCCGATTGGGCGGCCACATCAGCGGCGCGCGTGCTGGTGCGCAGACCGGCGGCCTTGAGGGTCTCCAGCGGTTGATTGCCCGCATGCTCCAGCACCGTCAGTGGGTAGCCGTGCTTGAGGATGTTGCTGGCAATGCCGTGGCCCATCATGCCAATGCCCACCATGCCAATGTTCTTCTTCATACTGTTCTCCTATTTAAATTGTTCAGCGCAGCTCTTGGCACACGGCCCGCGTGATCTCGCTGCAGCGTGCGTGCCCGCCAAGGTCGTGCGGCACGTGCTGAGCGGCTGCAAGCACCGACTCTACCGCGCGTTCAACACGCGCCGCAGCTTGTGTCAAAGCGGCATCGGCATGGCGTTCACCCAGCCAACGCAACATCAGGGCACCGGACAGAATCGTGGCCAGTGGGCTGGCGATGTCTTGCCCTGCAATATCGGGGGCCGAACCATGCGCCCCCTGGAACAGTCCGTGCGCCTCGCCGAGCTCCGCCGAGGCGGCTATGCCCAAGCCACCAACAGTGCCAGCCCCCAGGTCAGAGATGATGTCGCCGAACATGTTCTCGGCCACGATCACATCGTAAAAGTCGGGCTTCTTGAGCATGTGCACGGTGATGGCATCTGCGTAGGCATAGTCCATCGCCACATCGGCATACTCCTGCGCCACCTCGTCGCACACGGCACGGAAGAAGGCGTAACTGCGCAGGATATTGGCCTTGTCGCAAACCGTCACGCGGCGTTGGCCATCACGCGGTGCACCATTGCGGCGGCGCGCCAACTCGAATGCAAAACGCGCCACCCGCTCCACACCCTTGCGTGTAACCACCAGCGTGTCGGTGACCACTTCACCGCGCAAGTTCACCCCAGCGCCGCGGCTGGCGTAAAGGCCTTCGGTGTTCTCCCGCACGATGACGTAGTCGATCTGCCCGGCACTCCAGCCGGACAGCGGTGACTGCACACCTTGGTAGAGCCGTATCGGGCGCACATTGGCAAACAGGTCCAGCTTAAAACGCAGTTGCAGGTGCAGGTCGTTGCCGACCTCCGTGCCATCCGGGTAAGTGATCCCGGGCAGGCCCGCTGCACCGTGCAGGATGGCGTGCGCAGCGCGGCAGGCGGCAAAGGTTTCGTCGGGCAGAACCGAGCCGGTCTTGGCGTAATGTGCAGCGCCACCGGGCCAGGGCGTAAAACGCAGGCGGCTTGCACAGGCCTCGCGCAACACGGTCTGAGCCGACTGGCAGACCTCGGGGCCTATACCGTCTCCGTCAATGGTGGCGATGTCATAGATGTTCATGGCGTGCTCTGATGATGGGCGTAAAAAGCTGCGCGTACCTGCACCGTTGCAGATACAGGCAAATGAATCCATAACCATAGTTCCCGCAGCAGCACGCCTGGTCTCTCTGGCATGGCGTCAGGCGGCCCTAGATGCGGTGGTACAGCTCGTTCGAGCGCGTCACATGGGCCCGCACTGCGGCAACCGCCGCCTGTGGGTCGTGCGCCTCTATGGCGTCGACCAGGCGCGTATGTTCCTGCAGCGTCAGTTGTTCGGCGCCAGGTGCCCGCACCAAGGGCTGGTAGTAGTCGCCAGCCCACTGGAAAACTGCCTCGACCACGGCCGGAAAAATGGGGTTGCCACTGATACGTGCGATTTCGCGGTGGAATGCCATGTCGTGCGCCAGAAAGGTATCCATGTTCACCAGCGAGGCGCGTTGCTCTTCTATACGCAAGCGCAGCAGCGCCACGTCCTCGGGAGTGGCTGTCTGCGCCGCCATTCGGGCAATACCCTCCTCCAGAAACAACCGCGCTTGTTTCAGGTGTTCGAGCATGTCGGGCTGCGCCTGCAACATGTGCCGTGTGCCGCTGGCGATCTGCGCTATCAGGTCGCGCGCCGTGGGAATGACCACCCGCGCACGTTCGCCATGCGAGATTTCGACAATGCCCGAGCGCTCCATGGCCTGCAGCGCCTCGCGGATGGCGGGGCGGCCAACACCATACACGTCCATCAGTTCCCGCTCCGGGGGTAACTGGTCGCCAGGACGGATCTCGCCAGTGCGGATTCGCTGCATCAGCCGATCGACAACTTCCTCGTAGAGTTTGCGTTTCTGGATCGGGTTGTGCGCCGTCATGGAGTAGCCGTGGTGAGATGCGGTGAAGGCCAACAGGCCGGATCGGCTGAATTATCACTTGCTTGCGCCGTCACGCGCCTGGACGAAGAAATTCACCGCCCCCATCTGCCCGCCCTTCAGCACCAGTTCCAGGCCATCGCGTCGAGCATCCCGCGAAGTGGCCCGGCACAGTGGCGCCCCGGGGGCCAAGCGCGCGGCAATGCTCAGCGCCTGTATCCCCAAAACCGAGGCGACTGCGCCCGAGCTGTCGCCACCGGCCACCACCACCCGGCGCAATTGGGGGCAGCGGTCCAACAAGCCACGCATCACCTGCGCCAACGCCTGGCCCGTGCGTTGCGCGGCTTCGTCACGCCCCAAGCCTGCGGCACGCGCGGCGCCATCGAAGGCCTGCACGGCGGGGTCATCGGGCCCGAGCGCAGTGAACACCAACGGGCTTAAACCGCGCGACAGGGCCTGCACCGCCGCCTCCACGGCCCGAGAGATCTCCCCCTGGTCGCCGGTCAGCAGTTGCCCCACGTCCAGGCGCTGAGTCGCAAAGCCGTTTGCCGCCGCGCAGGTGATTTGCGCGGCCGTGACCGGCGAGCAACTGCCACTGACCACGGCAATGGCCTCTGCAGGACCGGCCGACAAAAGTGGCGCCGGTTCGGCCAACAAACCGCTGGCCTGCCAATGTGCGGCCAACGCATATTCAAGTCCTGAAGACGAGGCACTGAACACACCTTGGCCGCGCTGCTCCCACACCAGCCGCCCGGCCTCACGCAGGGTTTCCTCATCCAGCACATCCAGCAACACAACCGGCACGCCATGGCCATGTTTTTGCAGAATCAGCTGCAGCGCCTCGGCGCCATCAGCGCGCTTGAGACGTGTAAAGTCGATCAGCTCGCAGGGGCGAGACGTCTGCGCGGCCAGATGCCGGCGCAGATCTGATTCATGCATGGGCGTCACCGGATGGTGCGCCATGGTTGGATGGCGGTCCAACCTATAACCCTCACCATCGGCGACAGCAAACAAATGGCCGAACGCCTGGTAACGCCGCAACCGTGGCGCCCCCACCACCATGGGTGTCCAGCGGCCCGGCATCAGCGGCACGCCTAAATCAATGGCACAGCCAATCGAGCCTATCAATGGGGATGAGTCGAAGGTAGAGCAAATCTTGTACTGCAAAAGAGGCGCGCCGAGACGCGCCAACGATGCCAGGGCGGGTGTCAAGTGGTCACGCATCCAGGCCGGGCTTTTGCCTCGGGCTTGTCCTGCCAGCCCCACGGCACGCACGCCAGGAAAACGCGCCAGGGCTGGCGCATCCGGCGGCTCCAGAAACAGCACGGTCGGCACGCCTGCACTGGTCAGCGCCTCCAGGGCATCGGTAGAGCCCGTGAAGTCGTCACCGTAGTAGCTCAGCAGCAAATCTGGCGACATCACCAAACCTCCAGCGCCTGCGCCAGCTCCGGGTGTACACGCGCATGCTGGCCCAGCGGCACGCCGCTCACGGCGGCTTGCCAGGCTTGGCGCATGGCCGCCACACCGGCGGCGATGCCGCCAGGATGGCCGAGGATGCCGCCACCAGCGGCGTGGATCAGGTCGGTGGTGCCCAGCGCGGCGTAGGTGGGTGCGGCTTGCAAACCGGTCTGGCCCGAGCTGAAAACCGGCATCGCATACATGGGCGCGCCCGGCAAAAGGGGCCGCAGCACGGCGCGCGCTGCCGCCAGCACACTGTCATCCGATTCACTGAACTTGTTGGCCAAGCCGTTCACATGCAGATGGTCGGCCCCGGCCAGTCGCCACAAGGCCTGCCAAGGCGCGTAGTCCCAGCCGAGTGCCGGACAACGGCTCAGGTAACCCCAGCCGTTGCGGTGGGCGTGGATCGGCAACTGCGCATGGCGGCGCAACGCGAGCAGGCCCGTGAGCCCCACCGAGTTCAGGCTCACCATCACGCAGCTGCCACCCAGAGACAACACCAGGTCATGGCGCCGGCGCATCTCGTCCACCTCGCCAGTCAGGTTGAAGGCCACCATTGGTTTCCGGCCCGTGCGCTCAGCGGCGTCATGCACCACCGCCATCACGGCGCGCACACGTTCATCAAACGGGCAGTGCGGGCCATCGGCCTGCAGCTCATCGTCCTTGATGAAGTCAATGCCACCCGCGATGAGCTGGCGCACGGTCTCGGCGGTTTCCTGCGGCGACAGGCCTACGCTGGGCTTGATGATGGTGCCTATCAACGGGCCTGTTGCCACACCCGCCAAGGCACGTGTGCCGTCAATCCCGAAAGCCGGGCCGGGACAGGACTCTGCAAACGCCTGCGGCACCGCAAGATCGAGCACGCGCAGGCCCGAGACCTGGCGCAGCTCAAACAGGTTACCGGCCAGCGTGGCCATCAAGTTGGGCAGAGAATGCCCAAAATTGGCCACCGGCCAGGACAGCTCCAGCACACATTGCGTGTAGCGTTGCGCCACCAGACGGCTGGGCAGGCTGGGTGACTGGGTATGGCCGATGACGTCGACCCGTTCCACCCTCGCACCTGAACGCTCCTTGAGAGCAGCGGTTTCGCCCGGCACGGCCGTAAAGGTGCCACTGGACTGCTCCCCGGCAATCACTTCGGCCACGCGCCGCGGGTCGTCCCCGGTTTCCAGCCAGTAGCGTGCACGTACACGTCCGTCTGAGGTCGATAAGGCCTGGGGTTCATCCATGGCGGGGTCTCTCTTCAATGTACAAACAAGGTCTTGGCTACTTGAACCCCAGCGTGCGCGGCAGCCAGGTGGACAAGGCGGGCACAAACGTCAGCAGCACCAGCACGATGCCGTGGGCCCAGAGAAATGGCACCAGCTCACGCACCAGTTGTGTCATGGGCACACGCGAGACATTGCAAGTCACGAACAACAGGCCGCCCACTGGCGGCGTGATCATGCCCAGAGTCAGGTTGACGATCACGATCATCGCGAAGTGCACCGGGTCTATGCCCAACTTCATCGCCACCGGCGCGAGGATAGGCACAAGCACCATCACACCCGGCAGTGGTTCGATGAAGATGCCAAACAGCAGCAGAAAAATGTTCACGATGACCAGGAACATCCAGGGCGCCAGGTTCATGCTGACCAAAAGCTCGGCGAGCATTTGCGGAATGCCCTCTATGGTCAGCACCCAGGCAAACGAGGCCGACAAGCCAATGATGATGAGCACCGAAGCCGACAACAGCGCCGCACGCGCCAGGATGTCCGGCAGTGCTTTCCACTCCAGCGTGCGATAGACAAACTTGCCGCAGACCAATGCATAAAACACCGCGACCACCGAGGCTTCGGTCGGCGTGAACCAACCCGCACGCATGCCCCCCAGAATCACCACGGGCAGCAGGATCGCCGGCACAGCGCGCCAGGTCGTCGCCAGGATCTCGGCCAGCGGCGGCAGGCTGCCCTCGCCACGGTAGTTGCGTTGGCGCGAAACCCTAAAGTTCACGATACACATGGCCACGGCAATCAAGATGCCGGGCAGGATGCCGGCGGCGAACAACGCACCGACGGAGACCGTTTCATCTTGCAACGCATAGATGATCATGATGATGGACGGCGGAATGATAGGCCCCACAATCGCGGTCGAAGCCGTCAGCGCTGCCGCGTACGCCCGGTCGTAGCCCGCCTTGTCCATCATCTTGATCAGCATGGAACCCGGCCCCGCGGCATCGGCCAGTGCAGAGCCGGAGATGCCCGAGAAAAAGGTCAGAGACACCACATTGGTGTAGCCCAGGCCACCACGCTTGTGGCCAACAAACTGGCCAGCGAAGCGCAGCAGCACCTCGGTGAGCGAGCCGCCGCTCATCAATTCGGCGGCGAGGATGAAGAACGGCACGGCCATCAAGGGAAAGCTGTCCATGCCGGTAAACGTTTCCTTGAGCAGCACCATCAAGGGATAGTTTTCAGCCAACACCAGGGTGGCCGCCGTCGACAGTCCCAGCGCAAACGCCACGGGCACACCAATGGCCAGGAAGAAACATGCCGAACACACCAGAACCAAGGCGGCACTCATAAGGAAGCACTCGCGTTGGCGTCGAAATGGTCGTCCGCCGCAAAACTGCGGTGCACAGCGTAGTCGCGGAGGATCAGCAAAAAGTGCGCGATGAGCAGCACGCCGCCAAGCACCATGGCGCTGTACACATAGGCAAACGGGATCTGCGTCACCGGCGTCATCTGAAACATCGTGCGCTGCATGTAAAGCCAGCCGTACCAGACCATGAAACCAAAGAAGCTGAGCAGCAAGCCCGCCACCAGGATGCGCAGCGCAATGCCGCCTTTGCGTGGCAGGGCGTCCTGGAGGTTTTCTACGGCGATGTGGCCACCGTAACGCAGCACCGGGCCTGCGCCCAGAAAGGTGAGCCAGATCATCAGGTAGCGCGCCACCTCCTCAGCCCATTCCAGCGATGAGTCGGTAAGGTAGCGTAGGGCGACGTTGGTGAAAATGATCACCGACATTGCCGCCAGCAGCAGGATCAACGCCCAGCGGTTGATGCCCAGCAGATAACGTTCGAATGTTTGCATGATTTTTCTGCGAACGAAGCCAGCCCCGGCGGCCGTGAGGGCCACCAGCGCCAGCCACTGCGAGCTTGTTTAATGGACGTCTTGAATGCGCTTGATGTTTTCGGCGCCGAATTCCTTGGCGTACGCGGCATAGGCCGGTTTCAGGGCGTCCTGGAACGCCTTCTTGTCGACGTTACGCACCACCTGCATGCCTTCTTTTTCGAGCAGGGCCACACCAGTGGCGTCGTCTTCGTCCACCTTCTTGCGTTGCGCCACCACGCTCACCTGGGCTGCGTCCAGGAACACCTTCTTGTCGGCGTCGTTCAGCTTGTTCCAGACTTTTGGCGTGAGCAGCAACAACGCTGGTGAATACACGTGGCCCGTCAATGACAGGTACTTCTGCACCTGTGAAAACTTGGCCGTGGTGATGATGGGAATCGGGTTCTCCTGGCCGTCCACCGTGCCCTGCTGCAGCGCACCGAACACTTCAGGGAAGGACATGGGCGTGGGCTGCATGCCAAAGGTGCGGTAGCCGTCCATGTGCACCTTGTTCTCCATGGTGCGCACTTTCAAGCCCTTGGTGTCCTCGGGTTTGACGATGGGCCGTTTGCTGTTGGTGATGTGGCGAAAGCCGTTCTCCGTCCAGCCCAAGGCGATCAGCCCCTTGGATGGGAACTTGGTCAGCAGGTCTTGGCCAATCGGGCCGTCGAAAACCTTGCGCGCGTGCTCGTAGTCGCGAAACAGGAATGGAATGTCGACCACGCGGATTTCGGGCACGAAGTTGCCCACCGGCCCGGTGGAAGTGATCACGGCGTCCTGTGTGCCCAGCTGCACCGCCTCGATCTGCTCACGTTCACCCCCCAGCGCCGAGCTGGGGAACTGCTGGCATTTGTAGCGGCCTTGTGTTCCTTTCTCGATCTCGGCACAGAACGTCGTGGAACCAACCCAGTAGTGCGACCCCTGCGCCGGCGTGTAGCCAATCTTCAGAACGGTTTGGGCTTGCACGCCGCCGGCGGCAACCGTCATCAACACAGCGGCCACGGAGGCGCCAAGCGTAGGGCGAAAGTTAGAGCGAAGCTTCACAATTGTCTCCTGTGAGGGGGGGGCTAGGAAGGAAAATGGCCGTGCGCCTGTACCGACACATCGGTTGGGAAATAAAAGCGTTCTCAGGTGATGCGCTGGATGCTCTGCGCGATTTCTTCGCGGTCAAACACCTTGAGCCAGTCCTCGCGCATCAGGCGCGGTTTGCCAAATGTGATGGCCTTGTTGCAGGCATCTGAAAACGCCCCCGGGATCTCCTTGAAGATCACCGCGCTCAGGATGGTCATGTGGCCCAGCAAAAAATCGCGCGCGCAGTCGGCGGGCACCCCGCGCGCCACCACCTCATCCATGGCCTCGCGCATCACGTCCAGCAGCGTGGCACAGACCGTCTCCGACAAACCCGGCTCCAGCAGCGCCATCTGTTCAACGGTGACGCGGTAGGTGCGCAGGATGGGCGCGTAGATGGTTTTGGCAATCTCTTCGCCAAGATCAAAATCGGCGGCTGTGCCTTGCATCAGCGCACTCACAACCGATTGCGGCGCATGGCCACCACCGAAGAAATCCACCTGGCCGTCCTTGCGCAGGGCGTCGCTGAAGATGGGCGGGTGACAGGGGTGCGCCACAAAGTAGGCCAAATCTTCGCGCTCGGGCAGATGGCCGGCAAACGGCGCTGCCGCATCCAGCGTCATGACCATGGTGCCGGGCGCGAGCTGCGGCACGATCTGTGTGGCCACCTTGCCAATGGCCGTGTCTGGAATTGCCAAGATGACCACTTGTGCGTTTTCCAGCGCACGGGCCTGGTCGACACATTCCACACCCAGCTCATCGCGCAAGCGCTGGCGTCCCACCTCACCCACTTCCACATGACGCACTTCAAAACGCGAGCCACGCAGGTTCTTGGCCAACCGAACACCCATTTTTCCACCGGCGCCCAGCAGCGCAATCACGGTCTTCATCGGACCATCTCCTAAGTTAAGTAATGGCGTGATGGTATGACGACATGATATCAAGCAGACTGGGTTTAACCCTAGCGAGGGTAAGCTCGTACGCTAGGTCGGTCGGCCGGTTTGAGGAGCTGCGGTACATCCAGGCACGGCACAACCAGGCATTCGAGCCGCATGGCGACAAGCCTTGCTGCGCTCAGTGTTCGATGAAGCCGCAATAGCCTCAATACCCCTTCGTCGGCTGACAGCGTTTGCAGGTGCCTATGTCTGCCGGAATAAAGCTCCGCAGGGCTGCACGCAGGACTTTTGGCGCTGGCGGCGCTGCGCACGCGCCCTCACCGCTCAGCGCCGGGCAACACTGCTTTGCTGGCTTGCTGCTCGTGGGTAATGGTTTACCGGGATACACCCAGATCGGCCCGTTGCGGGCCACGATCGGTCTCAGGCAATTGGTGAAGAGTTTTGAAAAAAGCTCGCGCGACGGCAACACATCCTGCGACCTGGGGGATAAGGGCCTGCGAGCAGTCTTGGGGATGACGGTGCCAGGCGCACGATTGGCAGCGTAGGCATTCCGCTGCTCTGCAGGCCCTTGCAATACGCCGCCAGCCCATTTGGGCGGCGTGATCGCGAAAGTGAAAGTGCATGCGGGCCAGTGCCGCGTGTGTGTCGCCTACTGTGGCTCAAGCCCCGAAGCCTTCACCAGCTCCGCATGCAGCGTGATCTCCTGTGCAATGGTTTGCTGGAACTGCTCGGGCGTGGTGGGCGCCACCTCCATGCCTATGTCTTGCAATTGCTTCTTCACATCCTCGCTCTGCAAAATGGCGTGCACCTGGCGGTTCAGCTGGTTCACCAGGGGACGTGGCGTGTTGGCCGGCGCCAGCAGGCCAATCCAGGTCTGCATCACCATGTTAGGGATGCCGGCTTCGCGCATCGTGGGTGTGTCTGCGATCAGCGCCGAGCGTTTGTCGCTCATCAATGCCAGCGCCGTGAGTTTGCCCGACTTGAGGTAAGGCAAAGCCTCTGGCAGTGGCGCAAACAGCAAATCAACATTGCCACCCAGCAAGTCGTTGATGGCCAACGCGCCACCCTTGTACGGCACGTGGGTCATGCGCACCTGTGCGCGTGTCTCGAACATCAGTGCGGCCAGGTGTTGTGGGCTGCCGTCACCCGAGGTGGCGTAGTTCAAGCTACCGGGCTTGGCCTTGGCGGCAGCCAGCAGCGCCCCGGCGCTTGCGAACTTCTCTTTGTCCTTGACCACCAGCACCATCGATTGGTTGGCGAGCTTGGTGATGGGAGCGAAGTCCGCTTGCGGGTCGTAAGGCAGCTCTTTGAAGATGCTCTTATTGGTGGTCAAGAAAGACGCTGGCGAAGCCATCAACGTATAACCATCCGGTGCGGCCTTGGCCACCGTGGGCAGACCGATGCGGCCGGACGCGCCGGCCCGGTTGTCCACCACAAAGGGTTGGCCGGTGACGGCGGCCAGCTTCTGGCCCACCATGCGCGCAATGATGTCCACACCACCACCCGCCGGCAAGGCCACGATGAGCTTGACAGGATGGTCGGGATAAGTGCCCTGTGCACCAGCAGGCACGGCTGCGACCAACAGGCCCAGCGCGCACGCCAGGAGAGAAATTCTGCGTTGAGTGTTCATGGCTAACTCCGGTGGTAAATCAAGAAGGGATGGATTCGCGGGTGATGGACTCGTCTGACACAAGACGCTCCAGCCGCAGACGGGTAATGGCGGCAATCTCATCGAGCGCGGTGTGCAGTTCGCTGGCGCGGTCACGCTGCAGGCGCTGCTCGAAGGCTTGCAAGGCCGACGCCCGGGTGTGGCGGCGAATGCAAAGAATGAACGGGAAGCCGAAACGTGTGCGGTAGGCGCGGTTGAGCGCGTTCCAGCGCTCGGCCTCGTGGGCCTCCAGCCGGGCCAACGAAAGCGTGCCCTGCTCGGCGACGGACGCATCGGTCATCGTGCCCCGGCGGCTGTCTTCACCGGCCAGTTCAGGGTGCCCGGCATAAAAGGCCACACGTGTGGCCTCGTCTTGTGCCGCCACCAGCGCCACCATGGCCGAGTGCAAGGCCTCGACGCTGGCAAATGGCCGCTGCTGGACGACGCCGCGCGCCACCCAGGGCGCGTGCTCCCAGATGTCCGCCAGAGCGGCGCAAAAGACTTCGGGCGCGCTGGTATTGAGTTGTTCCAGGTTGAATCGTGTGCTCATGGACCGGATCGTAGGCACGCGATTCATTGCCGTCCATCACCATTTTTGCAGTTCTGCATACGCAAAATTAGTACACTCAATCCACCTCGTTCCTGCCAAAGAATCCATGCGCCATTCGCTTGTTCCCGCCGGACTGCGTTACGTCGACCAGGTTGCGCGCTCGGGCTCCATCCAAAAAGCCGCACGTGAACTGCACGTGGCGGCGTCAGCCATCAACCGCCAGATCCTGCAACTGGAAGAAGAACTCGGTGTGCCCTTGTTCGAGCGGCTGCCGCGCGGCATGCGCTTGACGCCCTCGGGCGACGCACTTGTCACACTGACGCGCCACTGGCGCCAGGACGAACGCAGCGTGCTCGCCGAAATCCGGCGCATACAGGGCGTGCACCAGGGCCATGTGTCACTGGTGGCCATGGACAGCCATGCCACCAGCGTGATGCCCGCACTGGTACGCGATCTGGGGGCACAACATCCACTGGTCAGCCTGTCCATCTCACTGGCCACACCCGACGATGCCGAAGCCGCACTGCTCACCGGCCAGGCCGACCTGGCCGCCATCTTCAACCTCAAGCCCCGCCGCGAACTGCTGGTGCTCTGGAAAAGCGCGCTGCCCCTGGGCTGCGTGGTGGCGCCCGGCCACGCGCTAGCCCAGCGCGAAACCGTGAGTTTTCAAGAGGCCGTGGCCCATCCAGTCGCGCTGCAGAGCAAGGCGCTGACGATACGACGTTATCTGGAGGCGCAGTACAACTGGCTGTTCAAGGAGCCGCGCCGCTACACCGAAAGCAACTCCTTGCAATTGGTGAAGCAATTGGCGCTGGGCGGCAACCACGTCGTGTTCACGTCCGAGTTGGACGTAGCGGCAGAGCTGGCGGCCCAACAACTGGTCTTCATCCCCATCCGAGACCGGGGAGCCGAACCTCAGGAGATCAGCGTGGCGATTGACGCCACCAAGCCACCTGGGACCATCGTGAAGGTGGTGTCCGAGCGGCTCATCGCCGCGCTGCAGGACTGCCTGACCGCGGCGCGTCAACACGGTACAAGCGCCGCCCGCTGACAAGGCTCAACAAACACGCGTCACCGGGATAGTCAAGCAATGACTTTCGCAATCCCTTGGGTCGCAGTAAGCGCTGGCCTATGCTGGCGTCGCTTCAGAAGGCGACCAGGTCGTGACGCGGTTACGGCCATTCTTCTTGGCGTGGTAGAGCGCCTGGTCCGCCAGGTCAATCAGTGTGGCCGGATCGGCTACGTGTGGCCCGATCTCGGCCACACCAAAACTCATCGTGACGCGCACACCAACGTGGTCGCGCAGTGACGCGCCCAGATTGCTTTCCACGTCCTCGCGCAGCCGTTCGGCAATCTCGCTGGCCTGCGCAGCCGTGCCGCCCGGCAGCATGATGCAGAACTCCTCGCCGCCGTAACGCCCGACAAAATCGCCTAGCCGCAAGCCGCGCGACAGCGCCTTCGCCGCCCCCTGTATCACCTGGTCGCCGCCAGCGTGGCCGTATTTGTCATTCACCTGCTTGAAGTGGTCGATGTCACACATGATGCAGCTGATCGGCAGGCCCGCCGCCTTGGCTTCGGCAAAACGTTGTTCCGCCTGCTGCATCAGCGAACGGCGGTTGAAGATACCGGTCAATGCGTCGCGGGTGGCCAGCAGTGTCAGTTCTTCATTCTGGCGTTCGATCTCGCGCTGCGAGGCACTCAGCGCACCCAAAGCAACCTGCAGCCGCTCGGTGCGTTCCTGCAGTTCGGTCACGTCGGAGAACGTGGCCAGGCAGCCGCGCACCTGTTTGCCCCCTTCGGTGATGGGCGCGCAGTTCATCACCAGTTCACGGCGCGGCACACCGGGCGCTTCCAGCTTTAAGGGCACCCCCAGGACGGCGCGGTTGTCCTGCACGGCCTGCCGCCACGGCAGCGCCTTGGTGTCGGCTGGCAAAGTGGCCAGCAGCCAGGAGAGTTTGGCCACGTCGACACCGGTGAGTGCTTCGGGTTGTTCGTTGTGCAATTCGCAGAAGGCACGGTTGGCGAGCATGATGCGCCCCGACAGATCGAGCACCAGCACACCTTCGGTCAGTGTGTCGAAAGCGTTGCGCACACGCTCCGGCACGGCAGCGTTTGGATCGAGGTGCCGCAAGACGCGCCGCAGGTACAGCGAAAACGCCACAAAGCCGACACCCGCGACGAACAGCATCCACCGCGCCAGCGGATCCCGCAGCCATTCGCCCATCGTGCCGGGCAAGGCCGGTTTGAAAACCAGTTGCACCTCGCCCCAGGCATTGCCGTTGGAGATCAGCGGCACGCGGATATTGTCTGTGGTCGACAAATCTCCGGGCGCCAACCGCCAGCCCCGGGTGTGCTCACCGAGCTGCGCCAGGATCTGCTTGTCGGCACCAATGACACGCGCGGACAGCAGTTGGGGCTCG
The DNA here is from genome assembly GCF_049316285.1 of Variovorax sp. HJSM1_2. Lineage (NCBI taxonomy): Bacteria > Pseudomonadati > Pseudomonadota > Betaproteobacteria > Burkholderiales > Comamonadaceae > Variovorax > Variovorax sp. HJSM1_2. The sequence goes on from NZ_JBMOXA010000027.1 coordinate 39,569, forward strand.
CGCCGCTGCGCATCTTTCAGCACCTGCTGCAACGCAGAATCCGGCGAAGGCAGCGCATCGACGCCGGCGCGCAGCGCCAGCACCACTTCGCCGCCGACGATGCGCGCCACCTGCGAGCGGTAATGGCGCGCCGAGTCCGTGCGATCCGGCGGATAAGCCGTGAACACTTCGGCGATCAGCACCAGCGTGATCATCAACGACACCAGGCCCAACGCAACACGCACCGAGGGGCTCAGCAGGCTTTGCAACCAGCGTTTCATTTGGACTCCTGGTTCGTGCCCGATGCCATGCCGTCATGCTCTGCCTGCGCCATCTCCGCTCCTGCTGTTTCCACCGCCGCCATGCTGTCTTCGGCCGTCCGGCGGCGCGGGTCGTCGTGGCGTTGCCGGCCGGCGGGGCCCCGGTCGGCTTTTGGGTTGCGCAATACCGGCACCGGATCGAAGTTCTGCCAGGCGGGTGTGGTGGCCAGCATGCTGGTCAGCAAGGAGCTGCCACGCGCGGCCCAGATCGCAATACCGAGTGACAGCGCCATGCTGCCTATCCAGACCACGTCCATGGACTCGCCGACCGGCAACTCCACGCCGCTTCTGACGCTGTCCAGCTGCACCGGCAGGTCGTCCATGCGACGCACAGCGCCTTGTGCAAACCGCAGGCGCTCGAACTCTTCCGTCAGGTCGTCGAACTGCGACAACACCAGGCCACGACGCTCCGACAGACCGGAAACGAAGGCAGACGGCAACAGGCGCTGAGGGCTGACTTCGTAAGGCAGCAAAGGACCGTGTGACCCCATGTCCAGTGCAGGCGCCGTCGGGTCGGACTGGCTGCCGACATCCAGGCTAGGCCGTGCAGCTATTGCACCATCGGACAGGTCCATCGCGAGGTTGGGAACCGCAGTGGCGAAGCTAGCAGTGGCCCCGGTCAGCACAACAGGAGCCGGCACGCCGAACACGATGGGTAGGTCGCCAGGCTCGGTGAGCACCGGCCCCGGCGTCGTCAGCTCGCGTGCGGGCAACTGGACCGAAAAGACGGCGCTGCGTGTAGCGCCATCGCTGCTTGCAGCCTGCACCATGATGTTGTAGAACGTGCCGGGCGGGTCGCTGGCCATCAGTGCGCTGTTGGCCACCGTCACCACACCGGTGAGCGCATCAATGGCAAAGCGGCCGCCGGCGTTGTCGCTCAGGCTGTAGCGCACGCCGACCGTGCCGTCCGGGCTCACGGCATGCGCAGTGATGCCGATCGTGCTGCCGCTGCCCGCGCCTGCGGGCACCAGGTTGGCGGCGGGGTCCGCATCGCCGACAGCGCCCAGCGGTGCCTGGTTCAGTTGGCTTAGTTGCACCACAAAGGCCGTATCGCTGGTGGAGCCATCCGAACTCGTGGCGCGCACCACGATGCCGTAGGTGGCGGCGGCCTGGTTGTCCAGCAGGCTGCCGTCGGCCACGCTGACCACACCGGTGACGGCGTCGATGGTAAAGCGTCCGCCGGCGTTGTCGCTCAGGCTGTAGCTGACCGTGGCCGTGCCGTCCGGGTCGATAGCCTGGGCCGTGATGCCGACCAGCGTGCCGGTCGTGGCGTTCTCGGGCAAGCTGTCGGCGGCCGGGTCGACGTCGCTCACGGCGCCCACCGGGGCTTCGTTCACGTCGCTCAGTTGCACCACAAAGGCCGTATCGGTGGTGGAACCGTCCGAACTCGTGGCGCGCACCACGATGCCGTGTGTGATGGCGGCTTCGTAGTTCAACAGGCTGCCGTCGGCCACCGTGACCACACCCGTGGTGGCGTCGATGGTGAAGCGGCCGCCGGCGTTTTCGAGCAGCGTGTAGCTGACGGTGGCGCCGGCATCGGGGTCGCGCGCGAAGGCGGTAATGCCCACGGCCGTGCCGGTGGCAGCGTTCTCGGGCAGGCGGTTGGGCGCCGCATCGGTGTCGACCACGGGCGAGATCACGGCCTCATTCACGTTGGTCAGCGCGATGATGAAGCTGGCACTGGAGACAGAACCGTCGGACGAGGTGGCCAGCACCGTGATCTGGTGGCTGGTGGCGGCTTCAAAGTCCAGCAGGCTGCCGTTGGCCACCGTGACCACGCCAGTGACGGCATCGATGCTGAAGCGCCCGCCAGCATCGTTGCTCAGGCTGTAGCTGACCGTGGCCGTGCCGTCCGGGTCGCTGGCGTGCGCCGTGATGCCGACCAGCGTGCCGGTCGTGGCGTTCTCGGGCAAGCTGTCGGCGGCCGGGTCCACGTCGCTCACGGCGCCCACAGGGGCCTCGTTCACATCCGCCAGCTGGACGGTGAAGCTGAGCGTGGAGCTGCTGCCGTCCGAAGAGGTTGCCAGCACCGTAATCTGGTACTGGGCCTGACCCTCGTAGTCGAGCAGGCTGCCGTCGGCCACCGTGACCACACCTGTGGCCGGGTCTATGCTGAAGCGCCCACCAGCGTCGTTGCTCAGCGTATAGCTGACCGTGGCCGTGCCGTCCGTATCCACCGCCTGCGCCGTGATGCCGACCGGCGTGCCGGTGGCGGCGTTCTCGGGTACCTGGTTGGCGGCAGGGTTCACGTCGGCGATCGCGCCAAGCGGTGCCTCGTTCACATCGCCCAGGTGCACCGTGAAGCTGGTGCTGGCGCTGGAACCGTCCGAAGAGGTGGCCCGCACCGTGATGGTGTGGTTGGCCGCGCCCTCGTAGTCCAATAAGCTGCCGTTGGCCACCGTGACCACGCCGGTCACGGCGTCGATGGTGAAGCGCCCGCCGGCGTCATTGCTCAGGCTGTAGCTGACCGTGGCCGTGCCGTCCAGGTCCGCCGCATGGGCCGTGATGCCGACCAGGGTGCCGGTGGCCGCGTTTTCCGCCACCGTATTGGCTGCGGCGTCAGTGTCGGCCGGTGCGCCAACGGCGAACTCGTTCACATCCAGCACCGTGACCGTGATGGTCTGCGTGGCGCTGGCCAGGCCGTCGCTGGCCTGCACCACCACCTGGTAGATGTTGTTGCCGCCGGCGCTGGCCGCTGCCTCGTAGTTGGGCGCCGCGATAAAGCGCAGCGCGCCCGTTGTGCTGTCTATGCTGAACAGCGCGGCATCGGCGCCGCCGCTGATGCTGTAGCTGAGCGCGGGGCCGTCGATGTCGCTGGCCAGCACCGTGGTCACGGCCGTGTGGTTCTCGTCCATAGCGACCGCCGCCGTGGCGCCGCCGCCGTTGCTGGTGATCACCGGGCCGTCGTTCACGGGCGTGACGGCAATGGTCATGGTGCGTGGTGTGGGATCGGTGTCAGCGCCGCCGTTGGCCGTGCCGCCGTCGTCCTGCACCTGGAAGCTGAAACTTGTGTAGCCCGGACCATTGGCGTTGGCTGCCGGCGTGAAGACCAGCTTGCCGGCCACGATGTCGGCCACGGCCACCATCTGGCCCGCGCTGACGGCCACACCGTTCAGGCTCAGGCTGCCCACGCCGGGCAGCGCGCTAAGGCGCACGGCTTGCAGTACACCGCCGTCCAGGTCGCTGAAGCCGAAGTCCGCCAGCGTGAAGGTGTAGGGTGTGTCTTCCAGCGTGGTCACCGTGTTGTCTGCGCCCATGGGTGCATCGCTGACCGAGGTGACGCTCAGGTTGCGTGTAGCGGCAGCGCTGCTTGCGCTGCCGTCGCTAACGCTGAAAGACAGCGTGCGTATGGCCGTGCTCGGGTTGTCGCTGGTGTTGGCATAGGTGACGCTGCGCAGCGCCGCCTGATAAGCCGCCACCGTGGCGTTGCCGGAGAGGGTCAACACGCCGCTGGCGGCATCCCAGCTACCGGTGATGCCATTGGCATTGGTGAAGGCCAGCACATCCTGGCCGTTGGCGTAATTCACACTGATGGTGACCGTGGCGCCGCTGAGATTGTTGTTGTCCGCGTCGGCGACGGTCAGGCCGGGGTCTATAGGTGTGGGGTTGGCGTTCTCGGCATAAGCCAGCACCGTGCCGCTGGTGCTGACCACGGGCGCATCGTTGACGCCGGTGATGGCGATGTCGCGCGTGGCGGCGATGCTGTCCGCCTGGCCATCGTTGACCACGAAGCTGAGCGTGCGTGTGGCTGTACCGGGGTCATCACTGGTGTTGACATAACTCACGCTGCGCAGTGCGGCCTGGTAGTCGGCCACGCTGGCACTGCCCGTGAGGGTGAGCACACCGGTGGCGGCATTCCAGTTGCCGCTGATGCCGTTGGCATTGGTGAAGGCCAGCACGTCCTGGCCGATCGCGTAGTTCGCGCTGATGCTGACCGTGGCACCTGTCAACAGCGTGTCGTCGGCATCGCTGAGGCCCAGCCCGGGGGCGACAGGCGTGGTGGCGTCGTTCTCGGTGTAGGCCAGTGCAGCGCCGCCGGTGCTGACGACGGGTGGGTCGTTCACCGCCGTGACCGCAATGCTGCGTGTGGCAACCGTGCTGTTGGCGGCACCGTCGCTGACCACAAAGGACACGCTGCGCGTCGCCGTGCTGGGCTTGTCGCTGGTGTTGGTGTAGGTCACGCTGCGCAGCGCGGCCTGGTAGTTGGCCACGCTGGCGTTGCCCGTGAGCGTCAGCACGCCGGTGGCCGCGTCCCAGCTGCCCGTGATGCCGTTGGCGTTCACGAAGGCCAGCACGTCCTCACCGTTGGCGTAGTTGCCGGTGATGGTGATCGTGGCGCCACTGAGTATGCTGTTGTCCACATCGCCCACCGTGACACCCGTATCGATGAGCACGGCGGCGGCGTTCTCGGTGTAAGCCTGCGCTGTGCCGCTGGTCGTGACCACAGGTGCATCGTTGATGGCCGTGATGGTGATGTCGCGCGTGGCCGCCAGGCTGCTCAGCACCCCGTCGCTGACCGTGAAGACCACGGTGCGCGTGGCGGTGCTGGGGTTGTCGCTGGTGTTGATATAGCTCAGGCTGCGCAGCGCGGCCTGGTAGTCGGCCACCGTGGCCGTGCCGCTCAAAGTCAGCGTTCCGCTGGCCGCATCCCAGCTGCCAGTGATGCCGTTGGCGTTGCTGAAGGCCAGCAGGTCTTCGCCGTTCACGTAGTTGGTACTGATGTGAACGGTGGCGCCGCTGAGCGTGGTGTTGTCGGCGTCGCTGACCGCCACGCCCGGATCGATGGCCGTGGCTGCGTCATTCTCGGTGATGGCGAGCGCGCTGCCGGTCGTGGCCACCACCGGCGCATCGTTCACGGTCGTGATCGCGATGTCGCGTGTGACGGCCAGGCTGTCGAGGGAACCGTCGTTGACCGTGAACGCGACGGTGCGCGTGGCCGTGCTCGGGTTGTCGCTGCTGTTGACGTAGCTGATGCTGCGCAGCGCCGCCTGGTAGTCGGCCACCGAGGCCGTGCCCGAAAGCGTCAGCACGCCGGTCGCCGCGTCCCAGCTGCCCGTGATGCCGTTCTGGTCCACAAAGGCCAGCACATCCTGGCCGTTGGCGTAATTGACGCTGATCGCAACCCTGGCCCCGGTCAGCGTGGTGTTGTCCACGTCGCTGACGACCAGGCCCGGGTCTATGGCCGCTGCCCCAGCGTTCTCGGCATAACCCAGCGCCGTGCCGGTCGCCGTGAGCTGTGCTGCGTCATTGACGGCGCTGAGCACGATGTCGCGCGTGGCGGCCAGGCTGGTATCCGTGCCATCGCTGGCAGTGAAGGACACGGTGCGTGTGGCCGTGCTGGGGTTGTCGCTGGTGTTGATGTAGCTCACGCTGCGCAGCGCGGCCTGGTAGGCGGCGAGCGAGGCATTGCCCGAAAGCGTCAACACCCCGGTGGCGGCGTTCCAACTGCCCGTGATGCCCAGGCTATCGGTGAAGGCCAGCAGGTCCTGGCCGTTGGCGTAATTGACGCTGATCGCCACACTGGCCCCGGTCAGCGTGGTGTTGTCCACGTCGCTCACCGTCAGGCCGGTGTCTATGGGCATGGCGGCCGCGTTCTCCGTGTAGCCGAGCGCTGTGCCCGTGCTGACCAGGTCCGGCGCGTTGTTCACCGATGTGACGCCCAGGTTGCGCGCGGCCGGCAGGCTGGTGGCCGTGCCATCGCTCACCGTGAACGTGACCGTGCGCGTGACCGTGCCGGAATTGCCGCTGGTGTCGGTGTACAGGTAGACCACGCTGCGCAGTGCGGCCTGGTAGTCCGCTACCGTGGCCGTGCCGGACAGGGTCATCACGCCGGTGGTGCCGTCCCAACTGCCGGTGATGCCGTTGCCATCGGTGAAGCCCAGCATGTCGTGGGCGCTGTCGTAGTTGGCGGTGATGGCAATGCTGGCACCGGCCAGCACGGGGCTGTCTACATCGCTGACGACCAGGCCTGGATCGACGGCGGTGGCGGGATCGTTCTCGGTGTAGGCCAGCAGGGTGCCGGTGGTTGTGACCACCGGTGCGTCGTTGACCGCCGTGAGCGCAATATTGCGCGTGGCAGCCGTGCTGTTGGCAACACCGTCGTTGACCACGAAGGACACGCTGCGCGTGGCCGTGCTCGGGTTATCGCTGGTGTTGATGTAGGTCACGCTGCGCAGCGCGGCCTGGTAGTTGGTCACGCTGGCGCTGCCCGTGAGCGTTAACACACCGGTGGCCACATCCCAACTGCCGCTGATGCCGTTGGCATTGGTGAAGGCCAACACGTCCTCGCCGTTCACGTAGTTGCCGCTGATGCTGATGGTTGCGCCTGTCAGGGTGCTGTTGTCCACGTCCGCAATTGTGAGTCCCGGGTCCATGGGCGTGGCCGGCGTGCTCTCGGTATAGGCCAGTGCACTGCCCGTGGTCGTGAGCACCGGTGCATCGTTGACCGCCGCCACGGCCAGGCTGCGTATGGCGGCCAGGCTGTTGGCCGTGCCATCGCTGACCACGAAGGACACGGTGCGCGTGGCCGTGCTCGGGTTGTCGCTGGTGTTGCTGTAGGTCACGCTGCGCAGCGCGGCCTGGTAATCGGCCAGCGTGGCCGTTCCGCTCAAGCTCAGTATGCCGGTGGCCGCATCCCAACTGCCGGTGATGCCATTGGCGTTGATGAAGGCCAGCACGTCCTGACCGTTGGCGTAGTTGGCGCTGAGGCTCACCGTGGCGCCGACAAGCAGGCTGTTGTCCACGTCGCCCAGCGTCAGGCCGGCATCTACGGGCGTCGCCGCCGCGTTTTCGGTGTAGTTGAGCGTGCTGCCGGTCGGGGTGAGCACTGGTGCATCGTTCACGGCGGTGATGGCGATGTTGCGTGTGGCAACAGCGCTGTTGAGCGTGCCATCGTTGACCGTGAAGGACACGCTGCGCGTGGCCGTGCTGGGGTTGTCGCTGGTGTTGACATAACTCACGCTACGCAGCGCCGTCTGGTAGTCGGCCACACTGGCGCTGCCCGTGAGCGTGAGCACGCCGGTGGCGGCATCCCAGTTGCCGGTGATGCCGTTGGCGTTGGTGAAGGCCAATTGGTCTTCGCCGTTGACGTAGTTGGCGCTGAGGCTCACCGTGGCACCGACAAGCAGGGCGTTGTCCACGTCGCCTAGCGTCAGCCCGGCATCTATGGGCGTCGCCGCCGCGTTTTCGGTGTAGCTGAGCGTGCTGCCGGTCGCGCTCACCACCGGTGCATCGTTCACGGCGGTGATGGCGATGTTGCGTGTGGCGGCAGCGCTGTTGACCGTGCCATCGTTGACCGTGAAGGACACGCTGCGCGTGGCCGTGCTGGGGTTGTCGCTGGTGTTGACGTACGTGATGCTGCGCAGCGCGGCCTGATAATCAGCCAGCGTGGCGCTGCCCGTGAGCGTAAGCACGCCGGTGGTGGCGTTCCAACTGCCGGTGATGCCGTTGGCATTGGTGAAGGCCAGTTGGTCCTCGCCGTTGACGTAGTTCGCGCTGATGGCCACCGTGGCGCCCGTCAGGTTGGTGTTGTCGGCGTCGCTGACCGTCAAGCCGCCGTCCACGACCGTGGCTGCGGCGTTCTCGGTAATGGCGAGCGTGCTGCCCGTGGTCGTGAGCACCGGCGCGTCGTTCAATGCAGTCACGGCGATGTTGCGCGTGACGACAGCGCTGTTGAGCGTGCCATCGTTGACCGTGAAGGACACAGTGCGCGTGGCCGTGCTCGGGTTGTCGCTGGTGTTGACATAACTCACGCTGCGCAGCGCCGCCTGGTAGTTGGCCACACTGGCGCTACCCGAAAGCGTCAGCACGCCGGTGGCGGCATCCCAGTTGCCGGTGATACCGTTCTGGTCCACGAAGGCCAGCACGTCCTGGCCGTTCACGTAGTTGCCGCTGATCATGATGGTCGCACTGGCCAGGCTGGTGTGATCCGCATCGCTGACCACGAGGCCAGCATCGATGGCTGTGGCGGCCGCATTCTCGGTGGTGGCCAGGGTGCTCCCCGTCGTCGCCACAACGGGCGCGTCGTTGACGGCCGTGACGGCGATGCTGCGCGTGGCGGCCGTGCTGTTGGCAACACCGTCGTTGACCACGAAGGACACAGTGCGCGTGGCCGTGCTCGGGTTGTCGCTGGTGTTGACGTAAGTGATGCTGCGCAGCGCCAGTTGGTAGTTGGCCACGCTGGCGCTGCCCGTGAGCGTCAACACGCCGGTGGCCGCATCCCAACTGCCGCTGATGCCGTTGGCATTGGTAAAGGCCAGCACATCCTCGCCGTTGACGTAGTTGGCGCTGATGCTGACCGAGGCTCCCGTCAGGTTGGTGCTGTCGGCGTCGTGGACCGCCACGCCCGCATCCACGGCCGTGGCCGCAGTGTTTTCGGTATAGGCCAGTGCACTGCCCGTGGCCGTCACCACGGGCGCGTCGTTCACCGCTGTCACCGCGATGTCGCGCGTCGCCACCGCGCTGGTGGCCGAACCGTCACTTGCCGAGAACGACACGGTGCGCGTGGCCGTACTCGGGTTTTCGCTGGTATTGACGTAGCTGACGCTGCGCAGCGCGGCCTGGTAGTTGGCGACCGTGGCGCTGCCGCTGAGCGTCAGCACGCCGGTGGTGGCGTTCCAGCTGCCCGTGATGCCGTTGGCATTGGTGAAGGCCAACACGTCCTCACCGTTGACGTAGTTGGCACTGATGCTCACCGTGGCGCCGCTCAGGTTGGTGTTGTCCACATCGCTGACGCTGACACCGGCATCAATGGCCGTGGCGGCGGCATTCTCGGTGGTGGCCAGGGTGCTCCCCGTCGTCGCCACAACGGGCGCATCGTTCACCGCCGTGACAGCGATATTGCGCGTGGCGGCCAGGCTGTTGGCAACACCGTCGTTGACCGTGAAGGACACAGTGCGCGTGGCCGTGCTCGGGTTGTCACTGGTGTTGACGTAGCTGATGCTGCGCAGCGCCGCCTGGTAGTTGGCTACCGAGGCGCTGCCCGAAAGTGTGAGCACACCGGTGGCGGCGTCCCAACTGCCGGTAATGCCGTTGGCGTTGGTAAAGGCCAGCACATCCTGGCCGTTGACGTAGTTTGCGCTGATGCTCACCGTGGCGCCACTCAGATTGGTGTTGTCCACATCGCTGACGCTGACAGCGGCATCGATGGCTGTGGCGGCGTCGTTCTCGGTGATCGCAAGCGCGCTTACTGTCGTGCTCACCACCGGCACGTCGTTCACTGCGGTCACGGAGATGTCGCGCGTCGCCACAGCGCTGGTGGCCGAACCGTCGCTTGCCGAGAACGACACGGTGCGCGTGGCCGTGCTCGGGTTTTCGCTGGTATTGACGTAGCTGACGCTGCGCAGCGCGGCCTGGTAGTTGGCGACCGTGGCGCTTCCGCTGAGCGTCAGCACGCCGGTGGTGGCATTCCAGCTGCCCGTGATGCCGTTGGCATTGGTGAAGGCCAGCACGTCCTCACCGTTGACGTAGTTGACGCTGATGCTCACCGTGGCGCCGCTCAGGTTGGTGTTGTCCACATCGCTGACGCTGACACCGGCATCAATGGCCGTGGCGGCGGCATTCTCGGTGTAGCCCAGGGTGCTGCCGGTGGTGGTCACCACGGGCGCATCGTTCACCGCCGTGACAGCGATATTGCGCGTGGCGGCCGTGCTGTTGGCAACACCGTCGTTGACCGTGAACGACACAGTGCGCGTGGCCGTGCTCGGGTTGTCACTGGTGTTGACGTAGCTGACGCTGCGCAGCGCCGCCTGGTAGTTGGCTACCGAGGCCGCGCCCGAAAGCGTCAGCACACCGGTGGTGGCGTTCCAGTTGCCGGTGATGCCGTTCTGATCCACGAAGGCCAGCACATCCTGGCCGTTGGCATAGTTGGCGCTGATCGTCACCGTGGCGCCGGCCAGGCTGGTGTTGTCCACGTCGCTGACGGCCAGGCCCATGTCTATGGCCGTGGCCGCCGCGTTCTCGGTGTAGGCCAGCGTCGTGCCCGAGGTCGTGAGCACCGGCGCATCGTTCACGGCGCTGATGTTGACGGTGGTGCTGCCCGAGCTGGCGAGCGCACCGCCGCCGCCCTGGGCGCCGGTGTTGCCGTCGCTGAACGACCAGGACAGCAGCACCGAGGCCGGCGGGTCGTCGCTGCTGTTGGCGTAGCCTATGGCACGCAGCACGTTGTTGACCAGCGTCTGTGTGGCATTGCTGTTGAAGCTCAGCACCAGGGTGCCGCCGCTGTTGGTGGTGACGGTGCCGACCGTCGTGCCGCCGTAGACCAGGTTGCCACCCTGCGTCAGCGCCGCAAGCGAGCCCCCCGTGGCCGCGAACAGGTCCTGCGCGTTGGCGCCGCCGTTGCGCAGCAGCGTGAGCGTGGCACCGGCGTAATTGCCGCTGGCGGCCAGTTCGCTGTCCACCGCCGTGGCGCCAGGCGCCAGCGCCACGGCCGCAGCGTTTTCGGTGGTGGCCGCACTGGCCGCCACCGTCAGCACCGGCGCCGTGTTGGCGGCCTGCACATTGGCCGAGAACTCCGAGGTCGAGCCGTAGTTGCTGGCACCGATCTTCTCTGTGGCCGTGGCAGAGATCCAGGCGCCATACGTCAGCCCCGAGGCCGCCAGCGTGGTGCTGATGCTGGCATTGCCGCTGGCGTCGGTCGTGACCTCGACGAAGCCCAGATAGACATTACCTTCGCCGTTGCCCGAACCGTCGGTGCTGCCGTAGGGGATGCCAAAGAATTCGATGCGGTAGGTCTTGTTGGCCTCGCTGTTCAGGCTGCCGGTGACCGTGAACTGGTTGCTGGCCAGGCTGACGGACGCGACCACCGGAAAGTTCTGCCGGTTGTTGGGGCCGGTGTCGGCATCACCGGTATCGTTGGCCGTGACACCACCGCCCGCCAGGTCTATGCCCAGGCCACCGTTCGAGTAGATGCTGTTGCCCAGGATGGCATTGCCGGCACCCGCGCCAGTGACGATGGCGACGCCCGCCGCGGATGATCCGGCAATGAGGTTGCCTTCACCCGCCGCCGTGCCACCGATCTGGTTGTTCTGCGCGCCGCTGCGGATGTACACCCCTTCGGAGCCCACGCCCTGCGGCGTGCCGCTGGCATTGGTGCCCAGGTAGTTGCCTATGACGCGGTTGCCGGTGGCCCCTGCTCCCTGCAGCACCACACCAGCGCCCGAGCCCAGCATGCCCGTGATCACGTTGCGGTCTGCCGTCGTCGTGCCGCCAATGGTGTTGTTCGCACTTTCCACCGAAATGCCCCAGGTGGTCTGGGCACTGGCGGCGCTGGTGTAGCTGCCATCGGCCTGCAAGGGGCCGATGTAGTTGCCGACGATGGTGTTGCCGCTGGAGCCGGACTGCAGTCGGATGGCGTAGTCGAAGCCCCGGATGACGAGGCCACGTACCGTGCTGCCGCCACTGCCGCTGGCGAAGTTCAGGCCGACCCAGTTGCTGCCGCTGCCGTTGCCCTGCAGCACGATGGCCGGACGGTTGCCGTTCGCCGTGTAGCTGGCCGTGTCGGTCGTGCCGTCGATGACCACCGGCTTGGTGATGGCGGGCAGCTCCGAGCCCAGCGTGATGGTGTGCACGGCGTTGCCCGCGATGCTGAAGTTCACCAGCGTGGGCAGGCTGCCGGCCGGTGTGTTGTTGATCGCGATGATGGCTTCGCGCAGCGAGATGAAGCCGTCCGCACCCTTGCTGGCCAGCAGCGTGGAAATGCTGGTGGTGTCGCCGTCCAGCGTGTCGGCTGCCGTGTCCACCACCAGCACGGCCTGCGTGCTGGAGATCGCCACGAGGCTCTTGGCGAACTCCGAGGTGTCGCTGAAGCTGCCGTAGCCGGCCACGGACTTGGTAGCCGTGGCCGAGATGAAAGCCCCGGCCGCCACGGTGGCGGTCAAGGTGGTGGAGAACGTGGCGTTGCCCGAGCCATCGGTCAGCACGTTGACGAAACCCAGGTAGGTCTGGCCCTCGCCATAACCCGTGCTGTCGTTGGCCGTGTTGGCGAAGATCTCGATGCGGATGTAGCTGTTGGCCGTGCTGTTGATCGTGCCCGTGATCTCGAAGTTGCCGGCCCCGTTCGTGCGCGCCACCGTCAGCACCGGGAAGTTCTGCAGGTTGTTCGGCCCGCTGTCGGCGTCGCCCGTGTCGTTGGCCGTTACGCCATCGACGTTGAGGTCGATGCCCAGGCCGGTGTTGCCGTAGATGCTGTTGCCCAGCAGGCTGTTGCCGGTGCCCGCCGAGGAGGAGAGCACGATGCCGCCCTCGCTCTGGCTATAGGCCACCACATTGCCCTGCACCAGGCTGTTGGCAGCTCCCGCGGTGATGTAGATGCCGGACTCTGCCATGCCCCAGGTGGCCGTGCCCGCCAGGTTCGTGCCGGTGCGGTTGCCCTGGACCACGGTGCCGGTTGCGTCCGAGATCACGATGCCGGAGTGAGCGGTCCGCACGACGACGTTGCCTTCGCCGGCACCCAGTCCGCCGATGCGGTTGTTCTGGGCGCTGGCCCCGACGCGGATACCGACGCCGGAGGAGTCCACCGTCGTCGCGCCATCGGGCAACAGGCCGACCCAGTTGCCCAGCACCGTGTTGTTGAGGGCGCTGCTGCCCTGGAGGTCGATCGCGGCCGAGCCGCTGCCGGCCAGCAGGTTGCGGTCGGCTGCGGTGGTGCCGCCGATGGTGTTGTTGGCACCGGAAACCAGGATGCCGTCGTAGCCCAAGGTCGTCGCGATGGCCAGGCCACTGGCGCCGACCTTGCCGAAGTAGTTGCCTGCGACGGTGTTGCCATCGGAGCCGGCCTGGATATTGATACCCGATGCCTGGGAGTTGGTGAACACGAAGCCGCGGATGGTGCTGCCATCGGCATTGGTGCCCAGGGTCAGCAGGTCGAAACTGCCGTTGTTGCCGTCGAGCACGATGGCCGGGCGGTTGCCGTTGGCGGCGAAGCTGTCGTCCGTGGTGGCATTCAGCACCACCGGTCGGTCGATGGTGGGCAGTGCCGAGGTCAACGTGATGGTGTGCACGCCCGTGCCGGCGATGGCGAAGTTCACCAACGTGGGTAGACTGCCGGCCGGCGTGCCGTTGATGGCCAGCAGCGCCTCGCGCAGCGAGATGAAGCCGTCCGCCCCTTTGCTGGCCAGCAAGGTGGAGAGGCTGGTGGTGTCGCCGTCCACCGTGTCGGAGGCGGTGTCCACCACCAGCGTGTTCTGCACGGTGGAGATGGCGACCACGCTCTTGGCGAATTCCGAGGTGTCGGTGAAGCTGCTGTAGGTGTTGTCGGTGGTGCGCGTGGCCGTGGCCGAAATGTAGGCACCGACGGCCACGGTGGCGCTGAGCGTGGTCGAGAACGTGGCATTGCCGCTCGCGTCGGTGCTCACATTGATGAAGCCCAGGTAGGTCTGGCCTTCGCCGTAGCCGCTGGCGTCGTTGCTGGTGTTGGCGAACAGCTCGATGCGAAAGAAGCTGTTGGCCGTGCTGTTGATGGAACCGATGACCGTGATGCTGCCCGCGCCGTTCGTGCTCGCCACCGCCAGCACCGGGTAGTTCTGCAGGTTGTTCGGTCCGCTGTCGGCGTCGCCGGTGTCGTTGGCCGTCACGCCGTTGAAGCCCAGGTCTATGCCCAGGCCCCCGCTGCTGTAGATGCTGTTCTGCAGCAGGGCCACGCCCGTGGCGCCGGTGTCGATCAGGACGCCGCCGTTGGCGCCACTGAAGGCGATGGTGTTGCCTTGCACCATGGAGCCGGTGGACGTGCCGGAGAAATACACGCCCGCAGCCGTCGTGCCCCAGTTGCTCGTGCCGGCCAGGTCGGTGCCGATGCGGTTGCCCTGGATCAGCGTGCCGGTGGACGACACGCCACCCGCGGCGCTCAAGCTCGTGCGCACGATCCAGTTGCCCTCGCCGGCGCCCAGCCCACCGATGCGCGTATTGGTCGCACCGCTGTAGGCGGTGATGCCGTCGCCCGTGCTGGCCACCGAGGTCACGCCGTCGGGCAATACGTTGATCCAGTTGCCCTGCACCACGTTGTTGGCGGCGCTGGCACCGCTGACGCGGATGGCGCTGCCACTGAGGCCCGCCAGGATGTTGCGATTGGCCGACGTGCTGCCGCCTATGGTGTTGTTGGCCCCCTCGACGCGGATGCCGTTGCCGACCGCGAGCGCGTTGCTCAGTCCGTTGGCACCTACGCGGCCGATGTAGTTGCCGGCGATGGTGTTGCCGTCCGAGCCCGCCTGGACCCAGATGGCGTTGCCCGTCAGGTTGGTGACCACCAGGCCACGGATGGTGCTGCCGTCGGCATTGGCGCCCAGCACCAGGCCGTCTATGGCAGCGCCGTTGCCGTTCAGCACGATGGCCGGCCGGCCGCCGTTGGCCGCCACACTGGCCGTGTCGGTGGTGCCGTCTATGACCACGGGCCGGTCGATGACCGGCAGGGCCGATGCCAGCGTAATGGTGTGGATGCCACTGCCCGCAATGCTGAAGTTCACCAACGTGGGCAGGCTGCCGGCGGGCGTGCCGTTGATGGCCAGCAGCGCCTCGCGCAGCGAGATGAAGCCGTCCGCGCCCTTGCTGGCCAGCAGCGTGGACAGGCTGGTGGTGTCACCATCCACCGTGTCGGAGGCCGTGTCCACCACCAGCGTGTTCTGCGTGGTGGAGATGGCCACGATGGTCTTGGCGAATTCCGAGGTATCACTGAACGTGGCGTAGCTGCTGTCGGACTTGGTGGCCGTGGCCGAGATGTAGGCACCGACGGCCACGGTGGCGCTCAATGTGGTGGAGAAGCTTGCGTTGCCCGAGGCATCGGTCAGCACGTTGATGAAGCCCAGCAGCGTGCGGCCCTCGCCATAGCCGCTGACGGTGTTGCTGGTATTGGAAAAAACTTCGATGCGGATGTAGGTGTTGGCCGTGCTGTTGATCGTGCCCGTGATCGTGAAGTTGCCCGCGCCGTCGGTACGTGCCACGGTCAGCACAGGGAAGTTCTGCAGGTTGTTGGCGCCGGTGTCGGCGTCGCCCGCGTCGTTGGCCGTGACGCCGCTGGCTCCGAGGTCGATGCCCAGCGATCCCGCGTTGGTGTTCGTGCTGTAGATGCTGTTGCCGAGGATGGCGTTGCCGGTGCCGCTGGAAACACTGATGGCATCGGCCGTGGTGCCCTGCTGGTTCGAGAAGGCAATGATGTTGCCTTGGCCCGCCAGCGTGCCGCCGATCAGGTTGTTGCTGCCCGCCACGCGGATACCGCTCTGCTTGCCGCCCCAGTTGGCCGTTCCCGCCAGGTCGGTGCCTATGCGGTTGCCCTGCACCGTGATGCCGTCGGTCTGCAGCGAGATGCCCGCCGTGGTGGTGCTACCGATCCAGTTGCCGCTGATCACCATGCCGGCGCCGGTGGCGTAGACGATGATGCCGACCGGCGTGGTGGTGCTGATGAGGCCCGTACCCGCGGCGTTGATGCCTATGCGGTTGTTCAGCACCAGCGTGCCGCCGCCACCGGTGTTGACGGCGATGCCGGCGTCACCGGCACCGGAGATCAGGTTGTTCTCTATGCGTGTGTTGGCGGAACTGCCGCTGTTGACCCAGATGCCCGACTGCAGGCCCGTGAAGCCGGTCGTGCCGCTGGCGTTCACACCCGCGTAGTTGCCCAGGATCTGGTTGCCGTTGCCGGACTCGATCAGGATGGCGTAGAAGCCCGCCGCCGTGCCGTCCAGGCCAAGCACGTTGCGGTCGGCCGCCGTGCTGCCGCCGACGATGTTGTTGCTGCTCTGGATCCAGATCACATCGTCGCCCGAGGCCACGGCCGCCTGTTCGCCGTCGGCGCCGATGGCGCCCAGGTAGTTGCCCACGATGGTGTTGCCGCTGGAGCCCGCCATGATGCGGATGGCCGAGGCGCTGTTGTTCGAGGCGTAGTTCTGGATCACCAGCCCGCGTATGGTGGATCCGCCCGAACCCGTGTCCAGCCGCAAGCCGTCGCCGGCGATGCCGCCCACGTTGATGACGATGGCCGGCCGGCCGCCGTTGGCCGTCACGCTGCCGGTGTCGGTCGTGCCGTCTATGACCACCTGCTTGGTGATGGTGGGCAACAGCGTCGACAGCGTGATGGTGTGCACCACGTTGCCGCTGATGTTGAACGTGATCAGCGTGGGGCCCGAGGCCGCGTTGGCCGCGGTGATGGCCGCGCGCAGCGAGCCGGCGCCGGAATCGGCCGTGGTGGTCACGACCTGCTCGTTCATCGCCGTGGTGGCGCGGTAGGCCGAGAACTCCGAGGTTTCATAGAAGACGGTGGCGGCCGTGCCGGTGCGCGTGGCCGTGGCGCTGATCAGCGCACCCGTGGCCACCGCGTTGCCCGACAGCGTGGCCGCGATGGTGGCGTTGCCCGAGGCGTTGGTGGTGACCAGGACATAGCCCAGGTAGATGCGGCCCTCGGCCGTGCCGGTGCCAGAGGGCGTGGCGTAGAACTCGATGCGGAAGCTGGTGTTGGCCGTGCTGTTCAGCGTGCCCTGGACGGCCACGTAGCCGGTGCCGCTGGAGCTGCTCTGCGCCGCCGTCAGCACAGGGAAGTTCTGCAGCGCGTTGGCGCCGGTGTCGGGATCGCCGGCATCGTTGGCCGTGCTGCCGTTGTCGCCCAGGTCGATGCCAATGGAGGACACGCCGGCAATCGTATTGCCCAGGATGCTGGCCACCGTGCCGGCGGTGGTGACGACCACACCCTTGGCACCGCCCATGATGACGTTGCCCTCGCCAGCGTTGACGCCACCGATCTGGTTGGCGGTGCCGGCCGAGACGCTGATGCCGTTGCTGGTGCTGGCGGTCAGCGCAGCAGTGCCGGCGGCCGTGGTGCCGATCAGGTTGCCCTGCACCAGCAGCGTGCCGGTGGCGCTGGAGACCACGTTGTTGGTGTTGCCAGCGATCAGGTTGCGCGCCGCCGCCGTGCTGCCGCCAATGGTGGTAGCGCCCGTGCCGGCCACCGAGACGCCGATGGCGTTGGCCGCCGCCGTGCTGCCGGCCGCATCGGTGCCGATGAAGTTGCCGGTGACCGTGAGCCCACCCACACTGGTCAGGATGCCGGCGCCGGTGAAGCCACCTATGGCCAGGCCACTGACCACACTGCCGCTGCTGCCGCTGCCGAAGTTCAGGCCGTTGGCACCGGCGCCGGCACCAGAGCCGTTCAAGGCGATGCGGATGATGGCGTTGCTGCCGCTGCCAGCGCTGTTGGCCGTGGCATCGGACTGGGTGTAGCCGTTGATGGTCAGGGCGCCCGTGATGGTCGGCAGCGCCGTGCTCAGGTTGATGGTCTGCAGGCCCGCGCCCGCGATGTTGAAGACGATGGTGTCGGCGCCGGCATTGGCATTGGCGTCGCTGATGGCCTGGCGCAGCGTGCCGGCGCCGCTGTCGGCGGTGCTGGTCACGGTGTAGGTGGCCAGCAGGCCCTGCCACTGCGCCTGGGTCTGCAGGCCCAAGGCCAGCTGGGCCTCGATGTGGCCGGTCTGCATTTCCAGCGTCCAGTTGCCGCCCAGGCCGCTGAAGCCGGTGAGGTCTTCGGATGCGGCCACATCGGCGCCGGTCAGTTGCGCCAGGTTTTGCACCAGCGCACGGCCGTCCGCCCCGGCCGCCACGTCGCAACCGTAGATCAGCAGATCGGCATCGGCTTCGAGCTGGCGGCCCCAGCCTGAGATTTCCTCGGCGCGCTGCAGCAGCGCATCCTGATCCAATGTTGTGTTGCCGAGTTGCACACTGCCTTCGCCGCCGTGGGCAATCAGATGCACGGCCGAAACCTCGCTGCGCCCTTGCAGCGCTGCGCTGATGGCGGCGATGCCGTCTTCGTTTTCGCCTATGCGCACGACCTCAATGGCACGGCCGGCTGTGGCCTGGGCCTGGATGTCGCGCACCAGGGTGTCGGCATCGGGTACCCGCGCGTCGATGAACACCAGCTCGACTGCTGGGCTCTGCGCGGCACTGGTTGGGGACTGGGCTTCGGCACTGACGGTTTCCTGCTGCGCCAACGTGGCGACCGCCGCCGCCGCGGCCAGCGGATGGTCGGCCGCGTAGAGGATGCGCTCTTCCACATCCTCCAGCAGGGGTCGCGCACGTGGTGGCGCCGCCGACCCTCTCATGGTGTCGCCTCTATGGTGACCCCGTGCTCTGCTGCGGCCGCCTGCAGGGTCTCCAGCGCGGCGTCGAAGTCGTAGTCGTTGATGGCGCTTTCGATTTCGGTCACGGCGGCTTCACCCAGCAGATGGTGCAGGCCGGCACGGTGTTGGGCCAGATGGTCTGCGGTTTCGCCTTCGCTGGCCGCCAGCAGCCGGGCCAGTTGGGCGGCTGCGGCCTGTGCCTTGGCGACCTCGTGTATCGAGGCCGGGGCCGCTGCGGTCACGGCTGGCGGCGCGGCATCGGCCAGCAACGGTTGCAAGGCCGCCACAACCCGTGCCAGCCCAACATCGAAGCTTTGCCGTTCGGCCGCGCCGTCCCGACCACTGTGCAACGCCTGTTCGAGGTCCGCGGCCGCCTGCTGCAGGGCCACAAGCCCGATGTTGCCGGCCACGCCGCGCACGGTATGCGCGGTACGCTCGGCCGTGGTGAGGTCGCCGGCCGCCAGGGCCGCGGCGATGCGTTCGCCGGCGTCGGCCTGCCGCTCGGCGAACTGGCGCAGCAACTGCAGGTACAGCTTGCGATTGCCGGCGACGCGTTGCAACCCCAGTGTGGCATCCAGGCCCGGCATGTCGGGAAGGGAAAGCTCGGGCGGCGCATCCGCCACGGCTTGCGCCGGGGCCGGAGAAGCTTGCGCAGGCGCCGCGTTTTCAGGGCGGGCACGCACCCAGCGCGCCAGGGTTTGGAACATGGCCGGCGGATCGATGGGTTTGGTGATGTGGTCGACCATGCCTGCGGCCAGGCAACGTTCACGTTCTTCGACCATCGCATGGGCCGTCATGGCGATGATGGGAATCGCGTCGTGGCGCTGGTCTGCGCGGATCAAACGGGTGGCGGCCATGCCGTCCATCACGGGCATCTGCAGGTCCATCAGCACCGCGTCGTAAGTCTTTCCGGCATCGAGCATGTCGACCGCTTCGCGGCCGTTCGCGGCAATCTCCACCACCGCACCAACACCCTGCAGCAGCTCCACCGCGATCTGCTGGTTGATCTCGTTGTCTTCGGCCAGCAGCAGCCGCACCCCCTGCAGTTGCTGGGTATCAAGCTCGGCCGCCTCGGCCCCCGCCGTGGCGCGGAAATCGGGCGCGAGCATGCCAACCAGCGTGTCCACCAGCATGGACTGGTTCACTGGCTTGACGATGAAGGCGTTGATGCCGGCCTTTTCCGCCATGCTCCGGATGTCGTCGCGCCCGTAGGCCGTGGCCATCACGATATGCGGCGGCCTGGCAGCGCCCTGCGTGATGCGGCGGATGTGCTGCACGGTCTCTATGCCGTCCATGCCCGGCATCATCCAGTCCACCAGCATCAGGCCGAAGGGCTGCTCCACGCTGGCCTGCTGCACCGCCGCGATGGCGAGTGCGCCGGATTCCACGGCGCTGACGTCGAAGCCCAGCTCGGCCAGTTGCGCCGCGAAGATCTCGCGTGCCGATGCGTTGTCGTCCACCACCAGCGCGCGCATGCCCTGGAACGGCCCTAACACCTCGCGGTGGGCCTCGGCCAAGGCCTCGCCTATGCCGAAACGCAGGCTGAAATGGAACAGGCTGCCTTCGCCTGGCGCTGAATCGACCGCAATGCTGCCGCCCATCAGCTCCACCAGCCGCTTGCTGATGGTCAGACCGAGGCCGGTACCACCATATTTGCGCGTAGTCGAGCCATCGGCCTGGGAGAAGGCCTGGAACAAGCGCGCGGTCTGCTCGGCCGTCATGCCTATGCCGCTGTCCTTGACACCTACGTGTAATGTCACCGTATCGGCAGCGCGCTCCACCTCGCGCACTGCAACCAGAATCTGGCCGTGCTCGGTGAACTTGACGGCGTTGCTGACCAGGTTGGTGATGATCTGGCCCAGCCGCAAGGGATCACCAAGCAGCGATTGCGGCACTTCCGGTGCCGTGTCGAACAGCAGTTCCAGGCCTTTGTCGGCGGATTTCTGCGCCAGCAGCGACGACACGTTGGCGAGCACTTCGTCGAGCCGGAACGGCACGGATTCGATGTCCAGCTTGCCGGCCTCGACCTTGGAGAAGTCCAGGATGTCGTTGATGATGCCCAGAAGTGCGGTGCCGGCGTTGTGCACGTTGGCCACATAACTGCGCTGGCGTTTGTTCAGATCGGTCTTCAGCGCCAGGTAGGACATGCCTATGATGGCGTTCATCGGCGTGCGGATCTCATGGCTCATATTGGCCAGGAACATGGACTTGGCCTGCGCCGAATCCTCGGCCAGACGCTTGGCTTCACGCAGCGCCTCGGCGGCTTCGCTCTCCATGGTCACGTCTTCCATGAACCAGACGCTGCCCTGGGTCGAATTGCGGTCGATGTAGCTGGCCGACATGCGGCACCAGAAAGAGCCGCCATCCTTGCGCACCAGCAACCTGTCGTTGCGGTGGTCGCGGCCCTGGCCTATGCGTGCGTTGGCGGCATGGCGGAAGTTCTCGTAATCTTCGTCGCTGGCATACCAGAGCCGGGTCGGCTGGCCCTGCAGATCACCGGCATCGTAGCCAAACATCTCTTCAAGCTTGCGGTTGCAGCGCAGGATGATGCCGTCCTGCAATACCGCAATGCCCACGCCCGCGGTCTCGAAGATCGCCACCTGCTCCTTGTGCGCCAGGCGCAGCGCGTCTTCGGCGGCCTTCAGCGGGTCGATGTCGACCAGCACCCCCACCAGGCCGCCGGGCGTGCCGTCGGGCTTGCGGAAACCGCTGACCGAAGACAACACATGGTGCATACGGCCGTCGGCGAACAGCAACTGCAGTTCCTGCTGCATGTGTGATCCCTGGGCCAGCACCTGCTCATGTTCGGCCTGCAGCGTGGTGCGCCGCTCCGGCGAAAGAAACTCCAACTCGTCGCTGCGCCGCCCCATCAACTGTGCGCGTGGCACGCCGAAATATTCTTCGTAGGCCTGGTTGCAACCCAGGAAACGGGTGTCGGGGCCCTTGTAGAACACCGCGTTCGGGATGCGGTCTATCATGGTCTGCAAGAACACCGTCATTTCGTCCACCTGCCGGCGCGTTTCCTTGGCCTCGGTGATGTCGATGATGGTGAACTGGATCAACACCCCGCCGCGGTAGCGAAACGGCGTGCTGTGCACCTCGGCTATCCATTCCGTGCCGTCGGGCCGGCGGTGGCGCCATTCGAAGTTGGGCATCTCGTTGCCGCGGCTGGCGAGTCTGCGCCGGCCGGCCGCCAGACGTTCCACCGAGCTGAAGCCATCGTCCTGGTACTCTGCCGACACCGCCAGCACATTGCGCCCCAGCAGGTCTTCGCGCCGCTCCAGGCCATACAGCTTGCGTGCCGCGTTGTTGCAGTCGGTATAGCAGTCCTTGACCGGGTCATAGATGGAGATCGCGATATGCGATTCCTGCAGCATGCGGCTGTAAGTTTCGTTGTCCTGCCGGGCTTCCTGCGCACGGCGCGTATCCGATTCGTCATCAATGATCCAGATGCGGCCCTGCTGATAGCCATCCACATCGATGGCGCGGATACGCGCATAAGCCTGGAAGCGGCTGTTGTCCTGGCGCCGCGCATTCCACTCGCCGCTGAAGGCCATATTGGCGGCAAAAGCCCGGCCAACCTCGGCGTCGAAGCGTTGCAGCTCGAATTCGTCCGCATAAAGGTCCAGTATGGGCTGGCCGACCAGGGCTTCGGTGTCGGCGAAGCCGAACATCTCGGCGAAACGCGGGTTGGCGCGCAGCAGCTTGCCGTCGGCGGTGTAGGCGATGCCGGTGTGCAGGTTCTGCAGCAGCATCGCCTGTTCCTCGGCGGCAGCCAGCCGGCGCTGTGCGCAAAGGTCGACAACCGCCACGCTGAACACGCTGTCGGTGCCCGTGTTCAGCGCCAGACACTGCAACCGGCCGACGAAGGTCGACCCATCCCGGCGCAGCAGCCGCGCCTCATGGTCCGCCACCTCGCCGGATTGGTCCAGCCGGTCCACGAAGCCTTGCAGGCCCTGCCCGGCGTCGGCATACAGCGCCGCGTCCAGCGGCGAAGGTGTGTCGTCCTGCGAGTAGCCGAACAGCTCGGACCAGCCCGCACTGACCCGCTGGATGCGGCCTGCGCGGTCGAACACCATCAGCGCCGGCATGTGGCCTCCAGATGGCAGGGTGGCGTGGCGCGGCGGTGGCGCTGGCGGAGTGCAGCTGCTGCGTTCATGCGGGCTCCGGTCAGCGTGCCGCGGTTGCGCTGGATAACTCTGCGGGTGGGGCGTCGGCGCGCGCAGGCTGATCAATCTTGCAGCGCAGGCCGGCCGGCAGCGCGCTATCGGCATTCGGCATTTCCAGCCGCATACGGAAGGTATTGCTGGCCGGGTCCAAGACCTTGTCGATCTGCGCGACGCGCGCAATACGCGGTGTGGCACCGGGCAGCTCAGGTTGCACCATGAGTTGCTGGCCTATGCGCAAGTTGCCGAACAGGCTCACCGGCACCACAACCTCGACGCGCAGATTGGTGATCATTGCCAACTTGAGGAGTGGTTTGTCTTCGAAGCGTTCACCAGGGTTGGCATAACGTTCGATCACCACGCCGTCGAACGGGCTGCGCAGAATGCGCTGTGAGGCCTGGGCGTCGGACATGGCCACCTCCTGCTTCAGCGTGCGCAGGCTTTCGCGGGCCTGCGCCACTTTCTCGCGCGCCACGCGCAACTCGGCATCGGCCTGTTCCACCGCCTGTTCTGAGATGAAGTTCTCGGCCTTCAGCCTGTGCGAGCGGTCCAGCCGCTGCTGGGCCAGGTCCTGCGCCGCCAGCGCGCCGCGCAACTCGGCCTCGCTCTGCGCACGCGAGCGCGCGACTTCGTTGCTGGCGCGCTCGACCTCGGCACGCAGCCGTATCAGCACCTGGCCCTTGCGCACCATGTCACCGCGTTCGACCTCGATAGCGTCGACGACGCCAATCACGGCGCTGCCGATGTCAGCGACACGTTCGGGCAGGATCAGGCAGGCCAGCGGCGCCACTGAAGCGGGCGGCACACGGGCCAGCGTGTTGGCCGGCTGTGCAAATACCGCCGAGGCGCCCATGGCCAGGCCCATCGCGGCACGCAAGGCCAGGCAGGTGAGGGCCGCCACACCGGGCCGCTGTCTAGAGGTGGCGGGGATGAAGTGGTTGTTATTTTTTGTCATTCGGTCGATCCGCTGAAGGACAGGCTGTCGTCTAGGGCTAGGTCGTTTCGGAAAAGTTGCCGGCGTTGCCGCGCCTGGCGGACTTCCGTCAGGTCCTGGCTGGTGCGCCGCCAGAGGGTTTGCAGCCAGGATGGCAGCGGAATCCGGCCATCAGAGAGGGCCACTCCGGTGCACCAACTGCGCCAGATGCCTGCCATGCGGCTGGCGCCGGGCTCGGCGGACTTGAGGGCCAGCCAGATCTCGCCGCTGCCGGCTTCGCCCTGGCGCGCCGCACGGCCCAGCAACTGCCGGTCGTGGCGCTTGGAGGCATTGCGCTGGCAGCTCAGCACATGCAGGCCACCGGCGGCCAGGGCTTCTGCATCGACATGGATGTCGGTGCCGCGCCCGGCCATATTGGTGGTCACCGTGACCTGGCTGCGCTGGCCGGCGCGCGCCACGATGCGCGCCTCTTCGGCGTCGAAGCGCGCGTTCAGCACTTCGTGCACCACACCGGCCTGCCGCAGGGCCTGGGCCATGGCTTGCGAGGCCTCAACGGAGTCGCAGCCTATCAACACCGGCCGGCCGGCGGCGATCAGTTTGCGGGTCTGCGCCACGGCCGCATCGCGCCGTGCTGCTTCATCGGCATACAGGCGTGACGGCCAGGCCAGGCGCTGGCTAGGCAGCCGTGGCGGCACCTACACCATATTGCAGCCGTAAAGCGTACGCAGCTCGGCCCGCGCTTCGCGCAAGGTGCCACTCATGCCGCCCAGCCGGTGGTATCGCCGGAAGAAACGCTGGAAGGTGATCTGCGCCATCGTTTCGGTATCGGCGGGCAGTTGGCAGCCTTCCTTGATGGAAACCAAGGCATGCAGGCCACGCGACCATTTGCGGCCCTCGGCAATACGTCCGCTCACGGCGTCGACGATGGCCACCTCTTCTCCGGACTTGCCGTCGGCGGCCGGCACAAGCACGTAGTCGCGGTCGCGCACCAGCGCGTGGCGAGCGGTGAGCGCGGTGCACACGGTTTCGTCGCGGTGCCGCAGGTTCAGCCACAGCGGGCCGAGCTTGGCGCTGAGCGCGCCGATATGGACTCGCCCCGCGTCGGTGAGGTGGACGCGGTGCTGGCCTTGCTGCATCAGGTAATCGGTTTCAGGCACCAGGCGGGCCGACAACACATACGCCTGCCAGAGGAAGGCGCGGTCGCCACGGTGCGCCACTTCGCGCGTCAGGATCAACGGCATCTGGGCCTCGTCGATCAGGATGTTGTCGGCTTCGTCGATCACCGCCATGCACAGGCCACGCAACAACGGCGGCTCGTTGCGCGACGAAGCCAGCGCTGCCGCGCGGCGCTGCAGTGCGCGCCGCGGCGAGCCGTGGCTCAGGCGGTCGCGCAGATAGTCGAAGGCAACTTCACGCGCGGTGACGTAAACCACCTGCCGTGTATAGGCTTGCTGGCGCCTGCTGGCGGTGTGGCGGCTGAGCACGAAGCCTACCTGCAGACCGAGCAAGGCGTAGAAAGGGGCGAAGGTGCCGGCATCGCGTTCGACCAGGTAGTCGTTGGCGGTGAGCACATGCACAGGAATGCCGGCCAGTGCACCAACGCCCGCGGCCAGGGCCGCCGCCAGCGACTTGCCCTCGCCGGTGGCCATCTCCGCCACACGGTTGTCGAGCATGGCCAATGCCGCCATCAACTGCTCGGTGTAGGCCGCCCAGCCCAGCGAACGCCGTGCCGCTTCGGCCACATGGGCGCAGGCCTGCAGCAGCAGTGCCTGCCGCCAGCCGTGCTGCAACAGGCGCTGCTGCAAGGCCTCGCCCTGCGCAGCAAAGGCCTCATCGGACATGGAGCGCATTGCTTGTGCCAGGCCTGCGGCCCGCTCGGCCCGGTGACGCAAGCCGCCTGGCCAGCCCCACGGCAGCAGGGGTGTACGTTGCCAGCCGTGCAAACCCACGGGCTCGCTGCGTTCGGGGTAGCTGCCCCAACGCAGGCCGGGAATGGGCAAGGCGGTGGAGCTCATGTGGATGGATTGAAATGCCCGAGGAACAATTGCTGCAGCTGGCGCAAAAGCTGTTCGGCGACGGGCCGGCTGCCGTGGTCAAAACGCACCAGTGCACGTCCGCCGACACGGTCGTTGGCGACAACTGCCGCAGCCGTGGTGCCGGCCAGTTCCACGTCCATCACCACCACCGGTTGGCGTGGCGTCAGGCCATCCTTGTCGCTCATGTCGGTGACGATGCGCCCGCCAGCGGTGTCACCCAGAGCGGCGCTGGGCAAACGCATGGAAGCGCCCGGCACACTTGCGGCAATACGACCCTGGCGTGCTTCGGTGCTGGCGTCGGCCAGACGTACCTGCACTTCGGCGGGGCTGGCGCGCACCAAGTCGGCATCCTGCTGCGGCAGCGCCACACGTACCACCGTGGGCGCCGTGGTCAGCAGATAACCGATGCGCTCGCCGCGTTTGTAGAACTGCCCCACCACCTGGTCCCGGTGCGGCAGCACCAGCAGGCCGTCGCTGCGGGCACGGATTTCGCGCTGGCGCAGCTTGTCGTCCACCCGCGCCAGTCCGGCCCTCGCGTACGCCAGGCGTTCGCGCAGATCGGGGGCATCCTGGGGCGCGGTGTCGATGGCGCGGAACAGCAGCACGTCGAGTTCGGCGGCGTCGGCCGCCAGCGTGGCGCGGCTGGCGGCCAGCTGCGGGTCGTCCAGGCTGGCGATCAATTCGCCGGCTTTCACATGCTGGCCGTTGACGGCATTCAACGTGACCAAGAAACCATCGGTGTCGGCGCGGATCTGCGCCTGCTCGGGCAGCCAGACCACCCCTTCGGCCAGGGTCCGGTAGGGTAGCGGCAGCCAGCCCAGCAGGCCTATCAGCAGCAGGCAGACCGCCAGCGCGCGCCAGGTGGCGCGGTGGCGCATGCCTTGTTCGGTACTCGCGGTGCGCAGCATCTGCAGCACGCGCCACAGCGGTTGCCCGATGTTGGCGATCAGCATCATCCCGCCGACGAACCAGCCCACCAGCGAGGAAATGCTGCCGACCCAGAGTCCCACCACCACCGACAACACCAGCCGATAAACCCATGAAGCCGGCGCGTAGGCACACAGCCAGAAACGTTCGCCGGGCAACACGTCTATCGGTGTACGCACACGGATGCCGAACAGCCGGTAACCCACAGTCTCTAGCCAATAACGCCCGCTGCGGGTGGCCAGGTTGCGCAGGTCCAGCAGGTCGCAGAAGACGTAGTAGCCGTCGTACCGCAGCAAGGGGTTGCCATTGGTGAACAGCGTGGACAGGCCGCCGATGAGCATGGTGACGAAGGCGATGTCGCGCACCATCCCGGGCTGCACCAGCAGCCACACCGCCATGGCCACTGCGGCCAGGAACAGCTCGGCCATGATGCCGGCGGCGCTGACCAGGGCACGCTGGTAACGGCTGCGCAGGCCATCGGCCGCCGAGGCGTCAACGAACGGCACCGGGTTCAGCAACACCAGGGTGACGCCGGCCATGCGCACGTGTTCGCCATAACGCCGCAGGGCCAGCGCGTGGGCCAGTTCGTGCACGCTTTTGACCAGCGGATACATCAGCCAGGCCATCAGCAGATAGCCGGGCGAGCGAATCACCATGCCGGCGTAGGGCAGCAGTTCGTTCCAGTGCATGGCCGCGGCAAGGCCGGCGAGCAACACCGCAAGCAGCCACACGGACAGGCCCAGGCCGGAAAACAGCAGCGGTGCGATGGGCGCCAGCAGATCGAGCACTGGCGAGGGATCACCCAGCTTGAGCCGGAAAGCCATGGGGTTGACGCCACCACGGCGGCGGCTACGCTGGCGCCGGTCCTGCGCATGGAATAGGTTTTCCACATCGGGCGTGACGTCGAACTGCACCAGCCCACGGCTGTGCAGGGCCACCAGCAGCTGTATCACCTCGTCCTGCGTCATCGCCTCTTCGGGCTTGTGCGCCAGTTGCGCGTCCCACACCTGCTGCACGGACACCGAACCATCGCAGCGGCCGAGGAAGGCATACGCCGCCATGTTCACGCGCCGCACGTTGTCGCGGCTATTGTCCTGCAGCACATACCAGGGTGTGCCGCGCTGCATTTGCCGCTTGAGGTCGACCTGCGCACGCAATTGCGGCCGCAGTCCGGCCACGCGGTACCAGCGCGGGCTGAAAAGCGAAGACTCCATGCGTGCGGCGGGCGCCGTCATGGCAGCCACCCCCATGCCGAGAGCCGCAACCAGTCGATGAGCCGGTGCGACCACACCCAGGCCAGCGGCGCCTGCCCTACGGCAATCTTGG